>CAMYON010000003.1 GCA_947260025.1 uncultured Gammaproteobacteria bacterium | reverse complement strand
TATCGACCTCATACTACAGTAATCGTTCCAGAATCGAAATTTAATGCCACGAATCAAGGAAATCAGCGTATCAGACCTGCACCGAATGTTACGCAAACAGGATCGCTTCGAGTTGCTGGATATTCGTACGCCGGCGGAGATCGCGCGCGGGGTACTGCCAAATGCCGTAACCCTGCCGATGCACCTGGTTCCGCTAAAGCTTAACTTCTTTACCGAATCACCGCGGCAAATCGTTATCTATTGCCGCACCGGCAGTCGTTCGGCCCAGGTATGCCGATTCCTGAATCAGCAGGGAATCAACAATGTCATTAGCCTGCGCGGCGGCGTGGTCAAATGGGCTTCTGGCGGGCATGCGCTGGATCCCGAACCCCGCGACACTATCGGCTAGCTTGCCTTTTCGGGAACGCTGGCATATAACGGCAAGCCTGGTGGCGACTACCCTGTAATACATGATAAGGAGGTTTATCTAATGGCCGAATTCGATCGCGAACTTGATGCCTCGGGACTCAACTGCCCGTTGCCGATTCTGCGAGCCAGAAAAGCGCTGAGCGACATGGAGCGGGGTCAGACGTTGCGCGTCATCTCTACCGACCAGGGCTCGGTCAAGGATTTCGAAGCCTTCTCGAAGCAAACCAATAACCCCCTGCTCTCTTCCAGCGAAGAAGGCGGGAAGTTCGTGTTTTTACTCAAGAAAAACTGAACCCTGGAGCCTGTTTAGTACGGCGCCATCCTGCTATATCGGTCGCCGGGTACCGGTTTTTGCTGAAATTAGCGCTGAAGCGTGACCAAATCGCTACTTTTTTACCGATTTTCCTAATAAATCCAAGCTGTTATTAGTGCAATTGTAAATTAACCATAATAGAATTTTGGGTTTGGCATAAGCAAATCAACTTTAGACGTAGGAATAGAGGTTAGCGTGGAATTATCGGGTTCTGAAATCATTATCCAGTTTTTGAAGGACGAGGGCGTCAAGCATATCTTCGGTTATCCGGGCGGGGCAGTACTGCACATTTACGACGCGCTGCAAAAACAGACCGACGTGGAACATATCCTGGTGCGCCACGAACAGGGTGCCTCGCACGCGGCGGACGGTTACGCGCGCGCCACCGGCAAGCCCGGCGTTTGCCTGGTGACTTCCGGGCCGGGTGCGACCAATGCGATTACCGGTATTGCCACCGCTTACATGGATTCGATTCCACTGGTGGTGATCACCGGCCAGGTGCCGAGCCACGTGATTGGCCAGGATGCGTTCCAGGAAGTCGATGCGGTCGGCGTTTCCCGTCCCTGCGTCAAGCATAATTTCCTGGTCAAGGACTTGAGCAAGCTGGCGGAAACGCTGAAGAAGGCGTTCTACGTCGCTACCACCGGCCGCCCCGGCCCCGTGGTTGTCGACATCCCGAAGGATATCACCGCACCGCATATCAAGATTCCCTACGAGTACCCGGCCAAGGTCGACATTCGCTCCTACAACCCCAACTTCAAGGGGCATCCGCGCCAGATCAAGCGTGCGGTGGAATTGATGCTCAGCGCCAAGCGGCCAATGGTTTATACCGGTGGTGGCATCATCATGGACAACGCCTCGCAGGAACTGCGGGACTTCGTGCGCAGGCTCGGGTTTCCAATCACGCAGACACTGATGGGGCTTGGCGCCTTTCCCGGCACCGATCCACAGTTCATCGGCATGCTCGGTATGCACGGTACCTACGAGGCCAACATGGCGATGCACGAATGCGATGTGCTGATTTGTATCGGCGCCCGTTTCGATGACCGTATCACCGGCGTCACCAGCAAGTTTTGTCCCTACGCGCAAATCATTCATGTCGATATCGATCCGGCCTCGATTTCGAAAACGATCAATGCCGACATCCCGATCGTTGGCGGCGCGAAGCAGGTTTTGAGCGAGATGATCAAGCAGATCGACAGCACCGATGCCAGGGTCGACCAGACGGCGCTCGACAACTGGTGGAATACCATCAAGACCTGGCAGCAACAGGACAGCTTTGCCTACGAAAAGAAGGACGGCCTGATTCAGCCGCAGGAAGCGGTCGAAGAGCTATACAAGGTGACCGGCGGCGATGCCTATATTACCTCCGACGTCGGCCAACACCAGATGTATGCCGCGCAGTTTTATCATTTCGACGAACCGCGCCGCTGGATCAATTCCGGGGGCCTCGGCACCATGGGCTTCGGTCTGCCAGCGGCCATGGGCGTCAAGCTTGCCTTCCCCGATAAGGACGTCGCGTGCGTCACCGGCGAAGGCAGCATCCAGATGTGTATGCAGGAACTTTCGACCTGCCTGCAATATGGCCTGCACGTCAAGATCATCAACCTGAACAACCGCTATCTCGGCATGGTGCGCCAGTGGCAGGAATTCTTCTACGAAAAACGCTACTCGCATGTTTACATGGACTCGCTGCCTGATTTCGTCAAGCTGGTAGAGGCCTACGGGCATGTCGGCATCCGCGTCGACGACCCGAAGGATTTGCACGATGCGATGGCTGAGGCATTCAAGCTGAAGGACCGAACCGTCTTCCTCGATATAATCACCGACCAGGAAGCCAACGTGTACCCGATGATTTCAGCCGGTAAAGCGCATAACGAAATGGATATTTCCCCATTGCAGCAGGCCAGGCAGGCGGCGCTCAGGGAAAAAGGGGAGCTGGTTTAATGCGGCACATCATTTCCCTGCTGGTCGAGAACGAGGCCGGCGCGCTGTCCCGAATTTCGGGCCTGTTTTCGGCGCGCGGATACAATATCGAGTCGCTGACCGTGGCCACCACGGAAGACCAGACCCTATCGCGCATGACCATCATAACCACCGGCTCCGACCGCATCATCGAGCAAATCACCAAGCAGCTCAATAAGCTTATCGACGTGGTCAAGCTGCAGGACTTTACCGAGGGCAATTTCATCGAACGCGAAATGATGTTCGTCAAGGTCAAGGCCGAGGGCGATACCCAGCGTGGCGAGGTCAAACGTTTGTCCGATATCTTTCGCGCGCGCATCATCGACGTCACCGATACCACCTTCTGCATCGAGCTTACCGGTTCGGGCGACAAGCTCGACGCCTATATCAGGGCGATGCACGAAAACAATATCATCGAAGTCGTGCGCTCAGGCTCGATGGGCATATTACGAGGCGAGAAAGCGCTTACCTTATAGCAGTGCTCGGCCCATACTTTTTTTATAACAACACACAAACCAGTTTCGACACGAGGCAGTTATGAACATTTATTACGATAAGGATTGCGATTTATCCATCATCCAGGGGAAAAAGGTTACCGTTGTGGGCTATGGCTCGCAGGGGCATGCGCACGCCAACAATCTGAAGGATTCGGGCGTGGACGTGACGGTAGCGCTGCGCGAGGGTTCCGCTTCGGCCGCCAAGGCGGAAGCAGCGGGCCTCAAGGTCAAGAACACGGCGGATGCAATCCGCGAAGCGGACCTGGTGATGGTTCTGACCCCGGATGAATTCCAGCGCGACCTTTACGAGAACGAGATCGAACCGAACATCAAGCAGGGTGCAGCGATGGCCTTTGCTCACGGTTTCGCGATCCACTATAACCAGGTGGTGCCGCGCGCGGATCTCGACGTCATCATGATTGCCCCCAAGGCCCCCGGGCACACCGTGCGCTCCGAGTTCGTCAAGGGCGGCGGCATTCCCGATCTGATCGCGATCCAGCAGGACGCTTCCGGCATGGCGCGGGAACTGGCGCTATCCTATGCCGCGGGTATCGGCGGCGGACGCACCGCGATCATCGAAACCACCTTCAAGGATGAAACCGAAACCGACCTGTTTGGTGAACAAACCGTGCTTTGCGGCGGCACTATCGAGCTGGTCAAGGCCGGATTCGAAACCCTGGTGGAAGCCGGTTACGCACCCGAACTGGCCTACTTCGAATGCCTGCACGAGCTCAAGCTGATCGTCGACCTGATCCACGAGGGCGGCATCGCCAACATGAATTACTCGATTTCCAACAATGCCGAATTCGGTGAGTACCATACCGGCAAGAAAATCATCAACGAGGAAAGCCGTTGGGCGATGAAGGAGTGCCTGGAAAACATCCAGAACGGCAACTACGCCAAGCAGTTTATTTCCGAAGGGCAATCCAATTACCCGAGCATGACGGCGGAGCGCCGCAACAATGCAGCGCACGAAATCGAGCAGGTGGGTGCCAGGCTGCGCTCGATGATGCCATGGCTTAGCGCCAACGCGCTGGTCGACAAGTCCAAGAACTAGTGAATCCAGCGGGCGCATGGCGCCCGCACAACACAATGGACGACGCCAACCCAAAAGAGACTCGCAAGAATATGCGCAAGGGCATCTTCCTGTTGCCCAATTTGTTTACCACGGGCGCGCTGTTTTGCGGCTTTTATGCAATTATCGCGGCAATGGCCGGGCGTTTCGAAATAGCCGCCATCGCCATTTTCCTGGCGGGTCTGCTGGATGGTCTGGACGGGCGCGTTGCGCGCCTGACCAATACCCAGTCCGCCTTCGGTGCCGAATACGACAGCCTTTCCGACATGGTGTCCTTCGGCGTGGCCCCGGCTCTCGTGGTTTACCTGTGGTCGCTGGTCCATCTGCGCGACGTGTCTACTTCAATGGGCAAGCTGGGTTGGCTGGCGGCCTTCATCTACGCCACCGCGACCGCGTTACGACTGGCCCGCTTCAATACCCAGATCGGGGTTGCGGACAAGCGCTACTTCCAGGGGCTCGCCAGCCCCGCCGCGGCAGGCGTTGTGATGGGGATGGTCTGGGTATGCGAGTCCTATCATATACTCGGAGAGGATGTTACCTACGCGGCACTGGTTGTGACCACCGCCGCCGGTGCGCTGATGGTTTCGCGTTTTTCCTACTATAGTTTCAAGGATCTCGACCTGCGCGAGCGCGTGCCCTTCGTGACGCTGCTGGGCGCGGTACTGGTGTTCGTATTTCTGTCGATAGAGACCGCTACCGTACTGTTTTCATTCTTCCTGGCATACATGCTGTCGGGTCCGATCGTGTCCCTGTTTCGCTGGAATCGCAAGCGGGTGCGCAAGTCAGACGCAGTCAGCGACGATACTTCCGAATCATAGGACCGATTTTTTGCTTGGCAAGCCGACTATAGTTGGCTATATTTCCAGTCATGCAAACGCAGTGCGCCAGTTTTCAAATCAAGTCTCCAGCCAGCCTGGAGCTCCTGCCTGCGTACCTGCTGCTATCTCTGCTGCTCGTTCTCCTGCTGCCGTAAGGCAGACTAGAGACTCCTGACGAGGGCAAACGTAAGCAACAATCCATCATTTTATAACGCTTAGACATACGAGATAGCCATGAGCAAAGACAAATTAATCATTTTTGACACCACGCTGCGCGACGGCGAGCAAAGCCCGGGCGCATCCATGACGCGCGACGAGAAGATCCGCATTGCGCGCGCGCTGGAACTGATGAAAGTCGATATTATCGAAGCCGGATTCCCGATCGCCAGTGACGGCGATTTTGAATCGGTCCGGTCGGTCGCCGAAATCATCAAGGACAGCACGGTCTGCGGGCTGGCGCGCGCCAAGCAGGTCGACATCGAACGCGCCGGCGAAGCCATCAAACCCGCCAATTCGGGCCGCATCCATACCTTCCTGGCGACGTCGCCAATCCACATGGAGCATAAGCTGCGAATGACGCCCGACCAGGTGGTCGAGGCCGCGGTCGTGGCGGTACAACAGGCGCGCCGGTATACCGACAATATCGAGTTCTCACCCGAGGACGCGGGACGCTCCGAACCGGATTTCCTGTGCCGGGTTATCGAGGCAGTCATCGACGCCGGCGCCAACACTATCAATATACCGGATACGGTCGGCTATAACGTGCCGCACCAGTTCGGCGATTTGATCCGGGAGTTGATGGAAAGGATTCCGAACTCGGATAAGGCGGTATTCTCGGTGCACTGCCACAACGACCTCGGACTCGCGGTCGGCAACTCGCTGTCAGCGGTTTTGAATGGCGCGCGCCAGGTCGAGTGCACGATTAACGGGCTCGGCGAACGCGCCGGCAACGCGTCGCTGGAAGAAATCGTCATGGCGGTGCGCACGCGGCAGGATATTTTCCCCTGCGACACCGACCTCGACACCACGCAGATCATGAATTGCTCCAGGATGGTATCCGGGATCACCGGCTTCAACGTGCAGCCCAACAAGGCCATCGTCGGCGCCAACGCTTTCGCGCACGAATCCGGGATTCACCAGGACGGCGTGCTTAAATCGCGCGAGACCTACGAGATCATGCGCGCCCAGGATGTCGGCTGGAGCACCAACAAGCTGGTGCTGGGCAAGCATTCCGGCCGCAACGCTTTCAAGACGCGGATGTCCGAGTTGAATATCCAGTTCGATTCGGAGGAAGAGCTCAACCAGGTTTTTGCCCGTTTCAAAACCCTGGCAGACAAGAAGCACGATATTTTCGACGAGGATCTGTTGGCCCTGGTGAACGAAGCCACCTTCGAAACCGAGAACGAGACCATCAAGCTGGTCAGCCTGAAAGTTTGCTGCGAAACCGGTGAAGTTCCGAACGCCACCATGACGCTGAGTATCGACGGCGAGGAACAGCAGGCCGTTGCCAGCGGAGACGGTCCTGTCGATGCCTGCTTCAAGGCGATCGAGAAGCTGACCGAAACCGGGGTCGAACTGCAGCTCTACTCGGTGAACGCGATCACCGAGGGCACCGATTCCCAGGGAGAGGTAACCGTCAGGGTCGAAAAAGACGGCCAGGTGGTCAATGGGCAGGGTGCCGATACCGATATCGTCATCGCCTCGGCCAAGTCGTATATCAACGCCCTGAACAAGGTGATCAACAGCTCAGGCCGCACCCACCCCCAGCTGGGAGACGTGTAAGTCTCGATGTTAACGGCACGGCAACAGCACTGCCTCAGGGGAATTGGCATTCAGCAATGGAGCAACCGCGAAACCAGGCACGAGGATGGACCCGCAACCGGGTCCGTCCCCGTGGTTCTTGCGGATGACGAAATCGAGGCGCTGAACCAGTTCATCGAGATCGCGCATCCAACCGCCGCTGCGGCAACCGGGGACGGCCCGGGTTTATCCGAAAACGAAAAAACCGCGCTCGATGCCGCATTGCAAAGACGTGAACAGCCTCCTGTCGCAGAACCGGAAAAAGGCGATTTGCCCCCGATTTCTCTGGATTCCTGGGATTCGATCATCGACGCCATTCAGGCCTGCGAGGCCTGCGAACTGGCGCAAAACTGCACCCAGAAAGTCCCGGGGGTCGGCGACCGCCAGGCTGACTTGCTGATCGTCGGCGAAGGTCCCGGACATGACGAGGATATCCAGGGCGAACCTTTTGTCGGGCGTTCGGGTCAACTGCTCGACCGCATGCTGGCGGCGATCGGTATCGCTCGGGAACAGGTTTACATCACCAATATCGTCAAGTGCCGCCCGCCCAACAATCGCGATCCGAAACAGGAAGAAGCGGCCCAATGCCGGGCCTACCTCGAGGCGCAAATACAGCAGATTTCACCCAGGGTCATCCTTTCGGTAGGACGCGTTTCCGCGCACAACCTGCTCGGCAGCAACCAGCCGGTGGGCAAGCTGATTCAACAGATGCATACGCTGCCGGGCACCGATATCCCGGTCAAGGTGACCTATCATCCCGCCTACCTGTTGCGCAACCCGCCGGCCAAGGCCATCGCCTGGCAGGATTTAAAACTGCTGCACCAAATGCTGCAATGAACGATGACCGCCTATCGTTTCGGCGCATGAACCTGGCCGATGTAAAGCAGGTAATGACGATCGAGCGCGAGGTTTACGAGTTTCCGTGGACCGAAAGAATATTCAGCGACTGTATCCGTGTCGGCTACCAGTGCTGGATGGCGTCGGTTAAGCAGCGCATCGTCGGCCACGCGGTCATCAGCGTGACCGCGGGCGAGAGCCACATCCTGAACCTGTCCATCGGTCGCGAGCATCAACGTCAGGGCTTCGGCCGCCAGTTTATCGAATTCCTGGTGGACGAGGCGCGGGCGCAAGATGCGCAAACCATGCTGCTGGAAGTCAGACCCAGCAACGCGGCGGCGATTAGTTGCTATAATGCTGCCGGTTTTAATGAAATTGGCACCCGCAAAGACTATTATCCCGCGGCCAACGGCCGCGAAGACGCGTTACTGTTTGCGCGGCACATTACGCCGTCCTCCGACAGGTTAAGCGGTTAGTCGTCCCTGGTTAAGTTACCCCGGAAGTAAAACATGTCAGATATTGACGAAATGCGTCGACGCCGGACTTTTGCGATTATTTCGCACCCCGACGCCGGCAAAACCACGGTTACCGAAAAGCTGTTGCTGTACGGCAAGGCGATTCAGATGGCGGGCACCGTGAAGAGCCGCAAAGCGGCCAGGCACGCCACCTCCGACTGGATGGAACTGGAAAAGCAGCGCGGCATCTCGGTCACCTCGTCAGTCATGCAGTTCCCCTACCGCGACAGCATCATCAACCTGCTGGACACGCCCGGACACGAGGATTTTTCCGAAGACACTTATCGCACCCTGACCGCGGTGGATTCGGCCCTGATGGTTATCGACTGCGCCAAGGGTGTCGAGGAACGGACCATCAAACTGATGGACGTTTGCCGGCTGCGCGATACCCCGATCATTACTTTCATCAACAAGCTCGATCGCGAGGGTCGCGACCCAATCGATTTGCTGGACGAAGTCGAAGATATCCTCAAGATTCAGTGCGCCCCGATCACCTGGCCGATCGGCATGGGTAAAAATCTGAAAGGCGTGTTTCATTTGCTCAACGATTCGGTGCACCTGTTTTCGGCGAGCGATGCCGAAAAGGTCACTTCGGGCGAAGTAATAGAAGGTCTGGATAACCCGAAGCTGGACGCGGTGCTGGGCAACATGGCGGACGAGTTCCGCGAAGAAATCGAGCTGGTGCGCGGCGCCTCCAGCGCATTCGACCTCGATGCCTATCGCGCCGGCGAACTGACTCCCGTCTTCTTCGGCTCCGCGATCAATAATTTCGGCATGGCTGAATTGCTCGACGCCTTCAACGAGTATGCGCCGCCACCGCTGCCGCGCCCTACCCGCGACCGTATCGTCGAACCCGAAGAGGACAAACTCACCGGCTTCGTGTTCAAGATCCAGGCGAACATGGACAAACAGCATCGAGACCGCATTGCCTTCATGCGCATCTGCTCGGGCAAGTATACGCGCGGCATGAAAGTCCGCCACGTGCGCATCGGCAAGGATATGAAAATACCGGACGCGTTGACGTTTTTCGCGGCCGATCGGGGACACGTGGACGAGGCTTATACCGGTGATATCATCGGTATCCACAACCACGGCACGATCCGCATCGGCGACAGCTTTTCCCAGGGGGAACAGCTGGCATTCACCGGGATTCCCAATTTTGCACCCGAACTGTTCCGCCGCGCCCAACTCAGGGACCCGCTCAAGATGAAGGCCTTGCTCAAGGGCCTGACCCAGCTGTGCGAGGAAGGCGCGACCCAGCTGTTCCGTCCGCTGGCCAACAACGACCTGATTCTCGGCGCCGTCGGCGTGCTGCAGTTCGACGTGGTCGCGCACCGGCTCAAGGACGAGTATGGCGTCGAATGCCAGTTCGAAGCGGTCAACGTCAATACCGCGCGCTGGATCGCCAGCGAGGACGACAGGAAGCTCGATGAATTTAAGACTAAACTGCGCAGCAATCTCGCGCTCGACCACGCCGGTGACCTGGCTTACGTCGCCCCCTCGCGAGTCAACCTGACCATGACCCAGGAACGCTGGCCCGAAATCGAGTTTCTCGCCACACGCGAGCATGGTGATTATGAAACGGCATAGCCTGGCCGCGATTTGCATCGCTATCACCCTGTATGGCATTAGCCAGCCGCTGTTCGCAGCGTCGGGCTTCGCGACGCGCGAATTGAATCCCATACTGCAACCGATCTATCTCCCCTCGCTGGTCCCGGTCAACACCGAAAACGGCTGGCGCGTGGATCACAGCCTTCTTATCACCAATGACTTTCAGGAAAAGAACAGGGGAAGCGAGAGCCTGATCATCGATGTCGAAAACTACCGCTACGAGTTCGATATCAGCCATCGCAAGGATAACTGGCTGACCCAGGTGAGCATTCCGCTGATGGCCAACCGTGGCGGTGAACTCGATAGCACGATCGAAAACTGGCACGACTTGTTCGGCTTCCCGAATGGCGATCGCGACAAGTTTCCGCGGGACGATATAAACATTCAATATGTACGCGACGGGGTCGTCGAGTACTCGCAAACCAGCTCCAGTAGCGGAATCGGTGACATCTCGCTGGCGATTGGTTACCAGGCAACGGGCGAGACCGCCTACTTCGCCGGGGTCGAGTTACCGACCGGTTCGGAATCCGATTACAGCGGCAACGAGGCAATCGATGTCGCGTTCTGGGTGAGTCGCGTAGCCAGTGTTAGCCTGAACACCAACGCCTACGGCATGCTGGGCATCAGTTTTCCCGGCGATGATGGTCAGCTGGAGGGCCTGGTACGCGATTATGTCTGGGTCGCCCAGTTGGGCTTCGATTACCGCTTTAGCAACGACTACATCGGAACCGTACAACTCGACATGCACGGCGCCACCATCGAAGACAGCGACCTCAAGGCCTTCGACGAATCGTTTCAGATACTGCTGGGCCTCGGTTTTCCGAACCTGCTCGAAAACCACAGGCTCGACCTGTTTTTTACCGAGGACATCCAGGTGAATTCGGCGCCCGATATTACCTTTGGCCTGCGCCTGGCGCGCGATTTTTAATCGACCAGTTCAGTCACGATCTGCGGCTCGTTTTCCAGGCTGCGATGCACCGGGCAACGATCCGCAATTTCGAGCAGGCGCTGACGTTGCTCCTCGTCGAGGTCGCCAACCAGCGTAATCCGGCGCGTTATGCGTTCGATGCTGTGATTGCAATCGACACAGTCCTCGGCGTGCACCCGTTCGTGCTGCAGTCGTATCTGCACATCCTCGAGCGCCAGCTTTTTGCGATTCGCATACATGCGCAAGGTCATCGAGGTACAGGCCCCGAGCGACATTAGCAGCAGATCGTAGGGCGTGGGCCCCAGGTCCGAGCCGCCGTACTTCTGCGGTTCATCGGCACGCAGAAAATGGCTGTTACTGTACATGCCGCGCAAAAACCGTTGATTGAGCTCGGTTATCAGCACTTCGCCATCGATCAGGTCGGGATGATCCCCGGCCTGAACCTGCAGGTCGAGCTCGAGATAGCGGCTCGCCCAGGAAGCGATCGTCGTTGCCACGTACTCCGAATCCTCCGCCCTGCTCAGCAAGTGGTCCGCCCTGTCGAGCGAGATGAAACTCTTCGGGTGCCGTGCCGCCTGGTAAATTTTGGCGGCCTCGTCGATCGAGACGATCGCATCCAGCGGCGAATGAAACACCAGCAGCGCGGCATCGAGATCGCGAATTTTACCCGTCGACGAATACTGTTCGATATCGTCCAGAAACTGCTGCTTGACGGAAAACTCGCGGCCACCGAGCAATACCGTCGCCTGGCCCTGCGCTTTTATCTGCTCGGCCCTGTCCTTGAACAAATGAGACACGTGCTCCGCGGTCGCCGGCGCACCGATGGTTACCACGGCTTCAACCGATGGCAGCCGCGCAGCCGCAGCCAGTACCGCGGCGCCGCCAAGGCTATGGCCGATCAGGATCTGCGGTGCGCCGTAGTTCTGCTCCAGCGCTGCTGCAGCCCGTACCAGGTCATCGACGTTGGAGGAAAAATTGGTGTTGGCAAAATCTCCGTCGCTATTGCCAAGCCCGGTAAAGTCGAATCTCAGTACCGCGATCCCGCGGGCGGCCAGCGCACGGCTGATGCGTGACGCGGCAGCGATATCCTTGCCGCAGGTGAAACAATGCGCAAACAGGGCAAAGCTGGACAACTGGTCCATGCGCTCGGGCAACTCCAGCAGTCCAGCCAGCGTTTCTCCATTCGAATTTTCAAATTCCAGCTTGATTTTGTTCATTTGACAGGCTCCAAGAGGTTATTATCGTGAGACTGGTTGTAAATACACAGGTTCCTGTTGAAAAAGCAGTTTAATCGATTTCTCCGCTGGATACTGTTCCTCTGGGTCAGGGTGGAAGTATTCCCGGAAGACAGTCCCCGCAGCGTGCTGGATCCCGAGCGTCCGATACTCTACATCCTTGCCGACCGCGGCCTGAGCGATCTGCTGGTGCTGACCGAAGTGACCGAACGTTACCAGCTGCCCGACCCGCGAAAACCGATAGCGCTCGAGGCACTCGCGCGGCATCACTCGGTTTACAGCATCGCTTCGCGCAGTCCAATGATTGACTGGATCAAGCGACGGCCCAAGCACTCGGTTTTGCTGACCGACTTCATCGCCGCCTTTAACGACAATGACGAACTCGACTTGCAGGTCGTTCCGGTCTCGGTTTTCTGGGGCCGACCCCTGGCACGTCACAAAAACTGGTTACAGGTATTGTTCGGCGATACCTGGGCGCTGGCCGGGCGTACCCGCAAGTTCTTTACCCTGCTGATTCACGGTCGCAACACGCGGCTGATTTTTTCGCAGGCGATCGATTTCCGCGACATGCTCGCCGCGAGCGGAAACCATGAACAGAGCCTGCAGGAATCGCTGATCACGACGCTGAGCCAGCAGCGAGAAGCGACCTTCGGGCCCCAGATCACCAGTCACAAGCACCTGTCAGCCAGGGTCGTCGAAGACAACATCGTGCAGGAGCTGATCACCGATCAGGCCGACACCACGCTGCAGCGCTACACCCGCGCGCACCGCTATTGCCGCGAAATATTCGCCGACTGCACGCAATTGACCATCGAGGTGATGCTGCGACTGCTGCGCGCCTTCTGGAATCGCTACTATGCCGGCATCGAGATTTACCACGCCGAGCGCGTTCGCGAGGCCGCCCTGACTCACCAGCTGGTCTACGTTCCCTGTCACCGCAGTCATGTCGATTACCTGCTGCTGTCTTACGTAATCTACAACGAGAACCTGGCGTTGCCCTATATCGCCGCGGGTGACAATCTCAACGTGCCGTTCATCGGACGCATCCTGCGCGGTGGCGGCGCTTTTTTTATCCGCCGAAGCTTCAAGGACAACCAGTTGTATACCGCGGTGATGCGCGCCTACCTGTATCAACTGGTCAAGCTCGGGGTACCGCTAGAGTATTTTATCGAAGGCGGTCGCAGCCGCACCGGGCGCATGTTGCAACCCAGGCTCGGCATGCTCGGTATGACCGTCGAGGCCTATATCAAGAGCCAGCAGCGGCCGCTGGCCTTCGTGCCGGTCTATATCGGTTATGAAAAATTGATCGAGGGCAAATCCTACCTGGGGGAACTCTACGGCGGCAAAAAGAAGCGCGAAACGACCCTCGGCACGATTGGCGCGATATTCCGCCTCAAGGGTCATTTCGGCAAGGTCACCGCCAGTTTCGGCGAGCCGATCGAGCTGAACTCACTGCTGTCGCAACACTGCAGCGACTGGGAACATCGGGCCGCGGAGGTGGAGCATCGGCCCGACTGGATTCGCAGCAGCCTGCTGCATCTTTCGCAGGAGATAATGTACGGCATCAACAGCGCCTGCGTGATCAACCCGGTTAACTCGATCGCGACGATTCTGCTGGCAACGCCGCGGCAGAGCATCGAGATCGAGGAACTGGTAAGCCAGGCCAAATTGCACCAGCGCCTGATCAGCGGCGCGCACTGCCTGGCGTCGATTCGCATCGAGGGCAAGGTCAACCAGAAACAGATCAGGCGCATCGCCCGACAAAAAGTAATTCACATTCGCGAGCACGAGTTGGGCGACATCGTTTATCTCAAGCCCGAGGATTCGGTGCTGATAAGCTACTACCGCAACAACAGCCTGCACAGCCTGATCATTCCGGCATTGATCGCCTGCTGTTTTAGCAACGTTCGGCGCGTGTCCTATGCCAGCGTACAGCGCAAGATCAGGCTGCTGTACCCGTTTCTGAAATCCGAACTGCAGCTCGAGTGGCAGGATTCGAGCCTGCAGGAAATTATCGATGAATGCATTAATTGCATGATCCGCGAAAAATTACTGGAACGAATCGATAAGGACCTGCGTCGTCCGCAGCGCAGTGATCACCGCTTCATGCAATTGATCCGGCTGGCGCACATCGTGCAACCGATCCTGGAACGCTACTACATGACTTTTATCGTGCTGTGGCAATCCTCCAGCGCGCCGCTGAACGAATCCGAACTCGAACATCGTTGCCACCTGCTGGCACAAAAAATCTCCATGATCTACGGCATGAACTCTCCGGATTTCTACGACCGGCTGCTGTTCCGGGATTTCATCGAGACCATGCTGGAAAACGAATACCTGGTGAAAAACAGGAAAGACCAGCTCGAGTTCGCCAGCGGCTTCAACTACGTCAGCCTCGACCTGCGCAACCTGCTCAGCACCGAAGTCCGCAGCAGTATCCTGTCCCTGATCAAATCCGCGCCTCAGTAAATTAATTTATAGACGACCGGCGATTCAAGATTTGCCGATAAATCGATGGATTTTCCGGCGCTGCTTTTTATCGGGCCGGGTACTGGAACGCGGCCGCGCCAGCATCGCCAGCTTGCGTTTTTCAGCCTCGGCGGCGCGCCTGGCGACGCTGGCTTCGGTCTCGCGATACAGGGTTTGTGCCTCGCTGGCGGAGCCACGACGATCGCTGATAGCGGTGACGATAATCTCGAAACGCTCGTAACCGCGCTGAATCTCGAAGCAGTCGTCGATCTTGACGCTACGCGCCGGCTTTATCCGATGCCCCTGCAGATGCACCTTGCCGCCGGTTACGGCCTCGCCGGCAAGCGCCCTGGTTTTGAAAAAACGCGCCGCCCACAACCATTTATCGAGCCGCACCTTGTTCTCATCGGTGCTCATCGGGCGTTATGCTTGTGAACGTATTTCATGACCCGGTCAGCCATCGAAAATCCGCTCAACACGGCCCCCTCGATGCGCGGCGCGGTACACCAGTCGCCACATGCGCCGATCGCCCAGGCCTCGACGAACAGCGAATCCTCGCTGATCGGATTGATCGGCAAGGCGTGCCTCCAGCAGTGCACCGAGGACGATACCGGTTTCTGCGGGACCAGGTCGGTAGCTTCCCAAAAGGCGTCCAGCAGTGCGTGCATGACTCGTCCCCTGAAACTGGCCGCATACTTTTGCGACCATTCCGGCGACGCGTGCAATACCCAGCAGTCGGCGCCCGTTTCGCTGGTCGCATACTGGTAGCGGGAGATCCAGGATAGCGGAGAGTCGAGCACGAAGGCCGCGTCATAGGGGATATTGAGTCGCTGATCGAATGCCAGCATGCCACTCCAGCAGGCCGTCATGTCGACGCTATCGGCCTGTTTGCCGATCTCCGGAACCGAGCGACACAACTCGGCTACCTGGTGCGCCGCGGTCGCGATAATGACGATGTCGTAGGCACCCTGGTAGTCGCCGCGTTCGTTAAAAATTCGCCAGCCGCCATCGCTCTGGGGCTCCAACTCAGATATGTTGGCCGAGGTTACCAGGTCACAGCGCTGCGCCAGGTGCCTGGCAATCGTCTGCATGCGCGGCACGCCGACAAAACGCTGCGTTGCCAGGTCGCTATTGATGATCTGACCCTTTTGCAACTCGACGGTCCAGCCGTCCCAGGGACGCACGATGCCATCGGTTTGCCAGGCCGAAACGATGTTCCAGAACAGCGGGTTGTTTACCGTGAAGAACTGAGCGCCGTGGTTGAATTCGTATTCCCCGGCGCGGAAGCGACTGACACGGCCGCCCGGAAACACGCTTTTCTCGAATATCCTGAGATTAGGCACCAGTCCTTGCAGCGCCGTACCACAGGTTAATCCTGCCAGGCCGGCGCCAATGATGGCGACTGATGGCTGATTTCCCACTGCTGGATTTAAATTGCCGGGAAGTCGCCGGCGTATTTCGAAATCCATTCCCGGGCAGCATCCTGGGAACTGAGTTTACGGCCTTCCTGTTGTTCGACTTCCTTGCGGTAATGCTCGATGTGGCAAATCTGCTCGATCATGCGCAGCCGGAAAGCATCACGCGAGTGCTCGAATTCGACGCCAATCTCGTAGGCGCCGCCGGCCTTCTCGCACCAGACGACATTGCCTACCAGGTGGCTATCCTGATCTAGCACGGGGATCGAGATTCTGACGCGCTGCAGCACTTCGAGCGGCTGTTGCGATACGAAAGCGAGACCGCCGAGACTCACATTGGTAATGGTTTGATCGACGGTCTCGTCATTCTCATCGTCCACCCAGTCCAGGGTTACCTGGATCGGCACGTCAGCCGGGTGGCGGATAAATTTTCGTATCGTCGTGTTATCGGGCAATGGTTACCAACATCTTGTTGAGTTTAGCCACGAAACTGGCGGGATCATCGAGTTGACCACCCTCGGCCAGCAACGCCTGATCAAACAATATATCAGACCAATCGGCAAACTTCTTCTTCGATTTCTCGGCGTCGAGTTTTTTCACGATCGGATGGTCGGGATTGATCTCCAGGATTGGCTTACTGCTCGGTAAGTCGTGCCCCGCCTCCTTGAGGATGCGCTGCATGTGCATTGCCATATCCTGCTCATTGAGCACGATACAGGCCGGCGAATCGGTCAGGCGATTGGTAACACGTACATCTTCAACCTTGTCCTCGAGCGCATCCTTCATGCGTTTCAACAATTTTTCGGCGCCCTTGGCCTTCTCTTCGAGTTCCTTTTCGGAAGCCTCGTCGTCACCCAGATCCAGTTGACCCTTGGCTACCGACTGCAGTTTCTTGCCATCGTACTCCATCAAATGCGAGGTCAGCCACTCGTCGACGCGATCCGACAGCAGCAAAACTTCGATTTCCTTTTTGCGGAAGATTTCCAGGTGTGGACTGTTCTTCGCCGCTGCATGGGTATCAGCCGCGATGTAGTAAATCTTGTCCTGCCCTTCCTGCATGCGGCCGATGTAATCGTCCAGCGATACGGTTTGCTCTTCGGCGCCGGTCTGGGTGGTGGCAAAGCGCAACAGCTTGCCAATCGTTTCGCGGTTGGCAAAATCCTCCGCCGGGCCTTCCTTCAATACCCGACCGAATTCCTTCCAGAAATTCTGGTACTTCTCGGGATCGTTCTTGGCCATCTTTTCCAGCATGCCCAGCACTTTCTTGGTCGAGCCACTGCGGATGCTGTCGATTACCTTGCTGCCCTGCAGAATTTCACGCGATACGTTGAGCGGCAAATCGCTCGAATCGATCAACCCGCGCACGAAACGCAGGTAACGCGGCATCAGCTTTTCGCTGTCTTCCATGATAAAAACGCGCTGCACGTAGAGCTTGATGCCGTGGCGCGGCTCGCGTTCATAAAGATCATATGGCGCGCGCGCCGGAATGTAGAGTAGCGAGGTATACTCGTTGGTGCCCTCGACGCGACTATGATTCCAGTCGATCGGATCCTCGAAGTCGTGCGCGACGTGCTTGTAGAACTCGCGGTACTCTTCGTCGCTGATTTCGGAGCGCGCACGGGTCCACAGGGCCGAAGCCTGGTTGACCGTTTCCTCTTCGATCGTGGTTTCGCCACCCTCTTCTTCCGGCTCGATGGTTTTATCCATCACTACCGGGAAGTCGATATGGTCGGAATAGGACGTGATAATCGAACGCAGTTTCCAGTCATTCAGAAACTCGTCCTCGCCGTCGCGCAGCTTGAGCGTAATTTCGGTACCGCGGACTGGCCTGTCGATCGAAGTGACCTGGTACTCGCCCTTACCCTCGGATACCCACTCCACGCCCTGGTCGGCCGCTTCACCGGCCTTGCGGGTTCGCAGGGTAACTTCTTCGGCGACGATGAAAGACGAGTAGAAGCCGACACCAAACTGCCCGATGAGCTTGGCGTCGTCTTTTTCATCGCCAGTCATCGATTCCAGGAATGAACGCGTGCCCGATTTCGCGATGGTGCCGATGTGCTCGATCACCTCGTCGCGCGTCATACCGATACCGTTATCGCTGATGGTAATACTGCGCTCCTCCTTGTCGTAACTGACCCTGATTTTCAGCTCGATGTCTTCCTCGTAAAGACTGCCATCGGAAATCGCGCAGAATCGCAGGCGATCGCAGGCATCGGACGCGTTCGAGATCAGTTCGCGTAAGAATATCTCCTTGTTCGAATACAGCGAATGGATCATCAGATCCAGTAACTGGTTGACTTCGGTTTCGAAACCACGGGTTTCGGTATTGGCGGCAGTTGTCATGTTTGTTCCTCCCCGACAATGAGTTAACGGATAAAGTGGGATATATGCGGTTCTGGGCGCAGCTTTTCAAGCAATCGGCAGGCGGTTCAGGGTCAATGCTCGCTGGCGGCTTACTGACTGCCCTGGTTCAGCCAAAGTTGCTGGATCTTGTGATTCAACACCGAACGCCGCGCGGCATCTTCGGTAACCGCGAGGAGATCCAGGTAAATGCGACGCGCATCGTCGACCAGCCCCGTCGATTGCAGGCTTTCGGCCGCGTGGTAGCGCGCAGTCTGGGCCCATGGATCCATCGCATCGGGCGCCGGCAGCATCGCCGATTGCAGGTAAAGTAGCGCAGCCTGGTCATGTTTTCCCAGGCCACGGTAGGAATCGGCGATCCAGTAGAGAATCTCGCGCCGCTGCTTGGGCTCGATCTCGAGCCGCAGCAGCTGACTGAAATGCGTTATCGCCTGCGCGTGCATGTCCACGGTCTGCATATCGAACAGTACCTGCAGGATTCGGTCGGTCGCCTCCACGTTCGGTTCGCGATATTCGCCGATCAGGTTTTGCAACACCTGGTTACCTTCCTCGTAGCGACCGCCCAGAATCAGAACCCGTGATTGCCGCAACTGCCAGTCGAATCCACTGGTGCCCTCGGGAATCGTGTTCAAGCCCGACATCAGGCGGGTCGCCTCCTCGATGTCAGCCGATTTCAGCGCCAGATCGACCAGCTGGTAACGTATCCCCGCCGGAATCTTGCGCGCAACGGAGAAAGTCTCGCTGCGATTGAACAGGTTTCCCAGCAGAATGCGCTCGGCTTCGTCAATTTCGGCAAAGGTTTGCATGTAACCGCTCGCGGCCTGGTTAGCAACCTGGCTATCCTCGGAGCGCAGCATCAGCATCGCGAACAGCGACCTGGCCTTAACCGGCGTAACTTTGCTGACCTTGTCGGCCAGCTCCAGCCATTTGGCGTCGTCGCCCAGCAATAGCTCCGAGCGGTTTCCAACCAGTTCGGCATACTCGAGATAAGCCTGCCACAACAGGTCTACCGGCATCTGAAACAGCTGCAGCGGCGAAGGCTGCGAACTACGAAACAGTGACTCCAGCGCAACCACGCGATCGACCGGCGCCATCTGTTGCGCTGCGTGGTAAGCCAGCGCCCACAGGGTGGCGCTTTCGCCAACGGCCAGGTTGTCGCCAGCACTGCGTTTCTTGACTTGCTGCCAGAGCTCTGCCTTGTCGATGCGGTCCAGTTTGAAACGCGCGTAGAGGCTGGTTAGCTCGGCCTGCCAGGTCTTGTGATCCTGCAAAATCAGGACCGCCTGTTCATAGCGTTCGGCTTCGATTAATACGCGCGCGCGCAGCAGCACCCAGTCGAGATCATCGCTATCGAAATCCTGGTCGAAGCGCAGCAATGCAACGCGAGCGTCCTCGATGCGGCCATCGCCGAGATAGGATTCGACCACCAGGCGTCGCCAGGTTTCGTACTCGCCGGATTCAATGGCGCCGCTTTGCCAGAGTTGCTGCCGCAATACTTCACGCGCGGTCCGGGTTTGCCCGAGCTGCAGGAAGGCCCTGGCCTGGTAGGTTGCGGCCTGGCGTTTGAATTGCGTGGGGATATCGTCAGGCAGCCCCTCGATACGCACCAGTAGCTGGTCCCATTGCTGCCACTGTGCCAGGATCGCCAGGCGTTCCTGCTCCCAGAGTATCCATTCATACAGGTCTTCATCGATCTTGGGCTGCGCCTGGTCGAGCATTTTAAGAGTTAGATTCGGTGCGCCCGCAGCGGAGATATGCTTTAGCAAGTCGAGCCGTTCGTCGGCTGACGAAATTCCCAAAACGCCAGCCAAGCCCAGCAGTAAAATTATCCTGGCAAATCTCATATGCATAAAGAAAAAAGGCGTGTCGAAGGTTCGGACACGCCTTTTATATCTAGCAAAGCTATGTTCTGTCTATAACTTTTCGCGAATACGCGCGGCCTTACCGGTGCGACCTCGCAGGTAGTAGAGTTTGGCCTGACGCACCTTGCCGCGCCGCTTGACCTTGATCTCGGCAATCAACGGGCTATGAGTCTGGAATACGCGCTCGACCCCTTCGCCGTGAGAAATCTTGCGCACGGTAAAGGCCGAATTGATGCCCCGGTTACGCTTGGCGATGACCACGCCTTCGTAGGCCTGCAGGCGCTCGCGCGAGCCTTCCTTAACCCTGACCTGCACCACCACGGTGTCACCCGGCGAGAACGCAGGCACATCAGGCTTCATGCTTTCCGCTTCGAGTTGTGCAATTATGTCGCTCATTTCGATTCCTCTAATATTCAGTTACAGCGCGGTGACTATCACCGCTTCCGGGTTTTTTCAAACTCGGCAATATATTCATCCAGCAAGGCCCTTTGCCTTGCATCCAGCTCGATACTCTCGAGCAAATCCGGTCGTCGCTGCCAGGTCCGTCCCAGCGCCTGCTGCTCCCGCCAGGTTTCGATTTCGCGATGGTTACCGTTCATCAAAACCCCGGGTACGCGGTCCCCCAGGTACTCTTGCGGGCGCGTATAGTGCGGACAATCCAGCAAGCCGTCGCTAAACGAATCCTGCCGCGCCGACGCTTCGTGCCCGAGGGCCCCCGGTATCAGCCGTGTCATCGCGTCGATGCAAACCATTGCCGCCAGTTCGCCGCCGCTGATGACATAGTCACCCAGCGACCATTCTTCGTCCACTTCCCGCTGGATCAGGCGCTCGTCGATTCCCTCGTAACGACCGCATAAAAAAATCACCGATCCCAGCGCTACCTGCCGCTCCAGTTTCTGCTGGTTGAGCAGTTGACCCTGCGGGCTGAGATACACCAGCCGGGCCTCGGCGCTATGCTGCCGCACCGCGGCGATCGCGTCCTGCAGCGGCTGCACCTTCATCAACATGCCGGGACCGCCGCCGTAAGGCCGGTCGTCCACCGTGCGATGACGGTCGCGCGTGTAATCGCGCGGGTTCCAGCAGTGCAATTCGAGCAAATCTTGCTCGGCAGCACGGCCGACAACCCCGTACTCGATCACCTGTTCTACCAGTTCGGGAAACAGCGTGATTACATCGATTCTCATGTCAGTAGTCTGGCGACCAGTCAACCACCAGGCGGCGCTTTCCCAGGTCCACTTCCCTGACGATTTCGTCCATCACGAAAGGTATCAAGCGCTCGCGCTCACCTTGCAACACCATGACGTCGTCCGCCCCGGTCTCCAGCATTCCGCTCACTACCCCGAGCGGTTCGGCCTGCAGCGTTTCGACCGTCAGTCCGATCAGGTCCGACCAGTAGTACTCTCCAGCCTCCAGCCCGGGCAGCTGTTGCCGCCTGATGAAAAGCTGGCAGCCGGTTAACGCTTCGGCCTCGGTGCGATCATCGATCCCTTCCAGCTTGGCCAGTACATTCTTGCCCTGTAGTCGGCCTTTCACCGCTACTTTCTCAAGCTGATCTCCCTGCTCTATCAACCAGGGACTGTAATTCACTATGTTCTCGCGCGGACTGGTATTGGAAAATATCCTGATCCAGCCTTTGAGGCCCTGTGCGCCCAGAACATGCCCAACACAGATTAATTCATCATCGTGTTGGTCCATCACCCGTTAAGCCGCGGCCTTGGCTGCTCCCTTGATCAGGTGGGCGACACGCTCGCTGGGCTGCGCGCCTTTCGAAATCCAGTACTCGATGCGTGCATCGTCGAGGCGCAGCTCTTCTTCCTGGCCACGGGCCTTGGGATTGAAGAATCCAACTCGCTCGATATAGCGGCCATCCCGAGGTTTGCGGCTATCGCTTACCACCACGTGATAAAACGGACGTTTTTTCGAGCCACCGCGTGCCAATCGAATTGAAACCATAAATAAACTCCAAATAAATAACGGCAAAACATCGCCTTTTTACCGGCAGGCAACACCATGCCGCTGACCCAGGGGTCAGAAGACCGCGTATTGTACCTAAATAAAACCGCCTGTGAAGCCCGAACGCCCTGTTTTTCGGGTTTTTTTGAGCCTCCCGTGAAGCTCGACTACATTGGAAAACCGGGTGGGAGACGCCCTTTCATGCCGCGCATCATATTGGCCATACCGCCCTTGCTCCCCATTTTCTTCATCATGCGTTGCATTTGCTTGTGTTGTTTCAGCAATCGGTTGACGTCCTGTATCTGGGTACCGGAACCCTGTGCGACGCGACGCTTGCGCGAACCGTTGATGACCTCGGGCTTGCGCCGCTCCAGCGGCGTCATGGAATCAATAATCGCAACCATGCGTTTCATCTGCTTGGTGTGGGCAGGATTTTGCATCGCCTGAGAGACGCCGGCACCCATGCCCGGCAGCTTGTCTACCAGGTTTGCCAGACCACCCATTTTATCCATTTGTGTAAACTGGTCGCGCAAGTCTTCCAGGTCGAAACCCCTGCCCTTTTTGACCTTGCGCGCAAGCCTCTCCGCTTTTTCGTGATCGACTTTCTCCTGCGCCTGCTCCACCAGCGATAAAATATCGCCCATACCAAGGATTCGCGACGCGATTCGGTCGGGATGAAAGGCTTCCAGCGCATCGGTCTTTTCACCGGAACCGATGAACTTGATCGGTTTACCGGTAATATGGCGTACCGACAGGGCCGCGCCGCCGCGCGCATCGCCGTCGATCTTGGTCAGAACCACTCCGCTCAGGGGCAAAGCGTCGTCGAAGGCCTTGGCCGTCCTGGCAGCATCCTGGCCGGTCATGCTGTCGACCACGAACAGGGTTTCAGCCGGATCCACGGCATCGTGAATGGCGCGAATTTCATCCATCATCTGCTCATCGATCGCGAGCCGCCCCGCGGTATCGATAATCAGCACATCCGCGCCCGACCTGCGCGCCGCCTCAACCGCGTCACGCGCTATCGACACCGGCTTCTGGTCCTTGTTGCTGGGGTAGAAATCGGCGCCGACTTCGGTCGACAGCGTTTGCAGCTGAGCGATCGCGGCCGGACGATAAACGTCGGCGCTGGCCACCATAACCGACTTTTTCTCGCTCTCACGCAGCCGGCGCGCCAGCTTTGCCACCGTCGTGGTTTTACCCGCGCCCTGCAAACCCGCCATCAGTACAATTACCGGTGGCTTATGATTCAGGTCGATCGTGGCCTGCGATTCGCCCATGATCGCAACCAGTTCATCGTTAACGACCTTGACCAGGGCCTGGCCGGGCGAAAGGCTGGCGACGACTTCCTGGCCGAGTGCTTTTTCCCGTACGTTGTCGATAAAATCCTTGACTACCGGCAGGGCGACATCGGCCTCGAGCAGCGCCATGCGCACTTCCCGCAGGCTGTCGCGAATATTGTCTTCGCTGAGCCGACCCTGACCGCGCAGGTTTTTCAGCGTTTTGGATAGTCGATCGGTCAGGTTTTCAAACATCGAAAGATCTCGTCAATTCAAAAGCGGGGGACAGTATACTTAATTCCAGCGGGAATTAAGTATACTGTCCCCGTTAAAACTTGAATATTTCGCCGCCCTTGATCTGATGCACGTTGAAGTCCGGCATGGCGTCGACACATTCCTGGTAAATCAACTCCTCGTCGCCGGGCTTGAAATGCGTCAACCAGACGTCCGGACGGTGCTTCATCTTGAGGATATCTGCGCCCAGCAAATTTGGACAATAGTGTTTCGAAATCTTGCTGATCTCGATATCGTGGTTCGAGAACGCTGACTCGACGAACAGCAGGTCGACGTTTTCATAGCGATTCAGCACTTCCCACAGGTTGTCATTCGTCGTCGTATCGCCGCTGAAAGCGACACTGGCGCGGCGCGACGACAGGCAATAACCGACCCCGGGCACGGTGTGATTGACCTCTATCATTTCGATGTCGCGCGACCTTATCGAAACCACGTCGCCTGGATTCATGACTTCGAATTGAATCGAGGGATTGTCCCTGGTTGGCAATTCCGAAAAATCAGGCCAGATAACCCAGTTGAAAACATGCGCTTTCAGGGCCTCGATCGTTTTTGCCTGGGCGTGCACGATGATGGGTTCATCATGCACACCGAACATGCTGTCGGCCAGCAACGGCAGGCCCACGATGTGATCCATATGGGAATGGGTCAGAAATATATGACGGATACCGGTCATATGATTGAGCGGCAAGTCGCCCAGGCCGGTACCAGCGTCTATTAACAAGTCATCATCGATCAGGAAGGAGGTCGTGCGCAGATTGGCACCTATACCGCCGGCCCACCCGAGTATTTTAATTTGCATAAGGTTTAATTGCTTTCCTGTACAACTATCCGAAATGCATCCAATACCTCGATAATTTTATAGCAAACCCAAACAGGAATGGTGCAAAAAATTATCCTGTTACCAAACTAATAAATATCGGGAACCCTAATATAGTCCAACTATAGTACAGCCCTTGAATCATAAATCCGAGCTGGTTCACAAATCTGTAGCGACCAAATTTTTAGCCTCAGGCCCTGCCAGGCAGCCTGAATTCTATATCGAGGCGTCACTCGGGCTAGTGCGGCACGCCAAATTTTCAGTTACACTTATTTTCCTGAGCCAATAATCGAAAACCATGTTCCCCACCGTCGCTAGCGCGCTCGCTACCCTCTGTTACTGCCTGTCCGCGTTGCTGATTTACAAGCAGCTGGGCTCCGCACAACACCAGCGATGGGTTGCGCTCGCGCCCGCGGTCGCCGGGATGTTGCTGCAGGCGGCTGCGCTGAACGTTCTGATTATTCGACCGCAGGGGCTCAACCTGGGATTCTTCGCCGCGTTTGCATTGATTGGCTGGCTAATTTCGATTCAGATTCTGCTGAGTTGCATTTATCGACGCATTGAAAGCCTTGGCATCATCGTGTTCCCGATTAGCGGCCTCGCCGGCATCGCGGCCAGTCTGCATTTTGCGGATCACCTGATCAGCACCCCCAGCAACGCGATCCAGGGTCATATCATGGTCTCGGTGGTCGCCTATAGCCTGATAACCCTGGGCGCTTTTCAGGCGGGCTTGCTGGCTTACCAGGATCTATCCATCAGGCGTCATCATCCTGGAGGCTTTATTCGCTTTCTGCCGCCGCTGCACGACATGGAAACCCTGCTATTTCAGTTTCTCGCCTTCGGCTTTATTTGTCTAAGCGCGTCGCTGCTGACCGGATTCTTTTACCTGGAAGACATATTTGCGCAAAGCCTGGTGCACAAAACCGTGTTGTCGATCATAGGCTGGATCATTCTCGGAGTCCTGCTGTTTGGCCGGTTCAGGTTTGGCTGGCGCGGCATGACCGCAATCCGCTGGACCCTGGCGGCTTTCGTTTCTCTGATGCTTGCTTTCTTCGGCAGCAAGCTGGTGCTGGAATTCATCCTGCAATAAGACGCGGCAAACCTGTTGAACGATATCCCGTTATACTGGCTGTTTATTGCTTTCGTCACGTTAATCCTGATGTCGGCCTTTTTTTCGGGGTCGGAAACGGGACTCATGAGTCTGAACCGCTACCGGCTCAGACACCTGGCGAACAACGAACACGGTGGTGCCATTCGCGCCGTCGAGTTACTTAAACGCCCCGAAAAACTGATCACGCTGATCCTGCTGGGCAATAATTTCATCAATGTTTTGATTACCCAGCTGGCCACCTATATCGGCTATCGGCTTTACGGGGAGGCAGGCATCGCAATTGCCGCCGGCGTGTTAACCCTGGTTTTGCTGCTGTTTGCCGAGGTCACGCCAAAAACGCTGGCGGCGACCAACCCGGAAAAAATTGCGCTTCCCGCTGCTTACGTCTATCGGCCAATGTCGAAACTGATGTTCCCGCTGGTCAGCGTCATCGAGTGGTTGGCCAAAATAATGCTGCGACTGTTTCAATTGACCGGCAAGGATTTCGCTAACGATGCGCTGACCTCGGATGAGCTGCGAGTCGCGGTCAGCGAGACCGGCGGCCTGATTCCCGATTCGCACCGTGACATGTTGCTCAGCATTATCGACCTGGAAAAAGTCACTGTCGACGACATCATGGTGCCGCGCAGCGAAATCATGGGAATCGACCTGGAGGACGACTGGTACGAAACGCTCAAGCTTATCACCAACCTGTCCTATACCCGCATCCCAATCTACTCTGGCAACATCGACAACCTGATCGGCGTTGCGCAGATGCGCAAAATACTGCCGCTGCTGCTGAACGACGAATTCACCCCCGAAAGCCTGGTCGATCTGACCCGCGAGGGATACTTTATTCCCGAGAGCACCCCGTTGACGACCCAGTTACTCAATTTTCGCAAGAACAAGCGCCGCATCGGTTTCGTCGTTGACGAGTATGGCGACATCCAGGGCCTGGTCACGATCGAGGACATCCTGGAGGAAATCGTCGGTGAATTTACCAGCGATCCGAGCGCGCTGCACCAGGACTTTTTCCAGGATGCAGACGGCAGCTTTCTGATCGATGGCTCGACCCACATTCGGGAGATAAACCGCAACCTTAACGTCTATCTGCCGACCAAGGGACCGCGCACTCTCAACGGCCTGATCATCGAACACATGGAATTCATCCCGGAGGCCGGCACCAGCGTCAAGATCGACGGCTACCCGATTGAAATCATGCAGATGAAAAACAACATGGTGAAAACCGCCCGGCTGGCGATATCCTCGGATCAAGACATTACCAGCCCGCAGTCCGAGCCACCCCCGAATGGCTAAACAAAGCGCCCAGTTTCAGTGCCGCGAATGCGCGGTGCTGTTGCCGAAGTGGTCGGGCCAGTGTCCGGACTGCAAGAGCTGGAATAGCATCGAGGAAATCCCCACGATACCTGGCGGTGCGACTGCGCGAACAGGCTGGCACGGTCCGGGCAACCGCGCCGAGGTCATAACTCTCGACCAGGTGCCGACCAGCGACACCCCGAGATTCAGTAGTCAGATCGATGAGCTCGACCGGGTACTGGGCGGTGGACTGGTCGAAGGTTCGGTAATACTGCTGGGCGGCGATCCCGGCATCGGCAAATCGACCATCCTGCTCCAGTGCCTGACCGCGATCAGTCAGCAGCACAACGCGCTTTACGTGACCGGCGAGGAATCGCCGCAACAGGTCAGCCTGCGCGCCAGGCGCCTGAATCTGCCGGGCGCGGACCTGCAGCTACTCAGTTCAACCTGCGTCGAGGAAATCATTGTGCAGGCGGGCAGCAGCAAACCCGCGGTGATGGTCATCGATTCGATCCAGACTATCTACAGCAACAGCCTGCAGTCCGCCGCCGGTTCGGTTAGCCAGATCCGGGAAAGCACGGCGATGCTGGTAAAATTTGCCAAACAGTCCAACGTGGCGATTTTCCTCGTCGGGCACGTCACCAAGGAGGGTCAGCTGGCCGGACCCCGCGTGCTCGAACACATGGTCGACACGGTGCTTTACTTCGAGGGCGATACCGCTACCCGTTACCGGGTTATCCGCGCGGTCAAGAATCGCTTCGGCGCCGTCAACGAACTCGGCATTTTCGCGATGACGGACGCCGGCCTGAAGCCGGTCAGCAATCCGTCGGCAATTTTTCTGGCACAGCACGATCAGCCTGTCTCCGGCAGCGTCGTCATGGTTTCGCGCGAAGGCACCCGCCCGTTCCTGGTCGAAATCCAGGCCCTGGTGAGTGAATGCCACAGCGGTAACCCGCGGCGCCTAAGCGTCGGCCTGGAATCCAATCGGCTGGCGATGCTGATCGCGATTCTGCAACGTCACGGCAGCATCCCGCTCTACGACCAGGACGTTTTTATCAACGCCGTCGGCGGTGTCCGCATCGCTGAAACCGGGGCGGATCTGGCGATTATCCTGGCAATCCTTTCAAGCTATCGGGACCGACCGGTCAACCCGCGCACGCTGGTTTTCGGCGAAGTCGGTTTATCCGGGGAAATTCGGCCGGTGTCCAATGGCGAGGAGCGCCTGCGCGAGGCCAGTAAGCACGGATTCGTCAACGCGATAATCCCCAGGGCCAACCTGCCCAAAGCTGGCAGCTTCAAGGATTTGAAACTAACTCCGGTCAGTCATTTAGCTGACACCCTGGATACATTATAATGACCCGATATCGATAGCGAGCAGCGCCATGGCCGAAAGCAAAGACAATCTCAGGGATTTCGAAAAATCCCTGCAACACCTCGAAAAAATCGTAAGCCAGATGGAATCCGGTGAACTCGGGCTGGAAGAGTCGCTGGAACAGTTCGAGAAAGGCATAAAGCTGGCCAAGAACTGCCAGGACAAGCTGGCCAATGCCGAATTACGCGTCGAGCAATTGATCGAAAAGAACGGCCTGCAACAAACCATCCCCTTCGAGGATCTGGATGAAGATTGATGCGCCGCTGTTCGAATCTCTTGTCGGCCAGTACCAGCAGCGAGTAGACGCTGCGCTGGATCACTGGCTGCCACCGGCCGATGTCAACCCGATGCGCCTGCACCAGGCGATGCGCTACGCTGTGCTGGCCCCCGGCAAACGGGTGCGTCCGGTGCTGGTGTACGCGACGGCGACCGCGCTCGGTATCGAGCTGGAACGCGTCGACGGGGCCGCCTGCGCGGTCGAGATCATCCACGCCTATTCGCTGATTCATGATGACCTGCCGGCAATGGACGATGACGACCTCAGGCGCGGTCGCCCAACCTGTCATCGCGAATTTGACGAGGCCACCGCAATTCTTGCCGGCGATGCACTGCAGGCGCTGGCTTTCTATATTATCAGCCACGATCCGGAAATGACCGCTGACGCCAGCGCGCGCCTGCAAATGATTGAAAACCTGTCGCTATTTTCCGGTTCGCGCGGAATGGCCGGCGGCCAGGCCATCGACCTGGCGGCAGTCGGCAAGTCCCTGAATATCGCCGAGCTCGAAACCATGCATATACACAAAACCGGCGCCCTGATCCGTACCTGCGTACAGCTGGCCGCGCTCAGCACCGACAATCTCGACAAACCGCAATTCCAGGCGCTGGATTCCTACGCCAAGTGCATCGGCCTGTCGTTCCAGGTGCAGGACGATATCCTCGATGTTATCGGCGACACCAGCACCCTCGGCAAGACGCAGGGCGCAGACAGCGCGCGCGATAAACCAACCTTTCCATCGATCATCGGTCTCGAAGCATCCCAGGAAAAAGCGCTGGAGCTGCACCACAACGCACTGCAGGCGCTTTCGATATTTGGTGAGGAAGCCGATATTTTACGGTATATTTCGGCCTGGTTCGTCGAACGTAGAAACTGAGCGTGGCGTCATGCTGGACAACAGGCCATTGAATAACCTTAGCGAAACATATCCGATACTGGCGCAGGTCGACAGCCCGGCTGACTTGCGCGAACTCGACGAATCCCAGTTACCCGAACTGGCAGAGGAAATTCGTGCCTTCCTGTTGCAGACCCTGGCGCAGACCGGCGGCCATCTCGCTTCCGGCCTCGGGTCGGTCGAAATCACGATCGCCCTGCACTACCTGTTCGATACGCCGCATGATCGGCTGGTATGGGATGTAGGTCATCAGTGCTATCCGCACAAGATACTGACCGGCCGCCGCGATCGAATGTCGAGCATGCGCCAGAAAGACGGGCTGTCAGGCTTTCCAAAGATAACCGAATCCGAGTACGACCATTTTGGCGCGGGTCATTCGAGCACCTCGATCAGCGCCGCGCTCGGCATGGCAATCGCCGCGACCGCCCAGGGTATCGAACGCAAGACCGTGGCCATCATCGGTGACGGCGGCATGACCGCGGGCATGGCCTACGAGGCGCTTAATCACGGCGGTGCCATCGACAACGACCTGCTGGTCATTTTAAACGACAACGAAATGTCGATCTCGCCCAACGTGGGCGCGATGTCGAAATACCTCTCCAGCATCTGGTCGGGCAAGATTTACTCCAGCCTTCGCTCGGGCAGTAAAAAGGTGCTGAAGCGTATCCCCAGCGCCTGGGAGCTGGCCAAGCGCGCGGAAGAACACGTCAAGGGAATGGTAACCCCGGGAACCCTGTTCGAGGAGCTTGGGTTTTCTTATTTCGGCCCGATCGACGGCCACAACCTGGGTGATTTACTCTCCCTGATACGCAATCTGCAACAACTGTCCGGGCCGCGCATGTTGCACATCGTTACGCGTAAAGGCCAGGGTTATCCCCCGGCGGAAGACGATGCCTGCAAGTTTCATGGCATCGGCCCTTTCGATCCCGAAACCGGCGATGTGAAATCCTCGAGCAAACCGGGTATGCAATCCTATACCAGCATCTTTTCCGACTGGCTGGTCGCCAAAGGGCAGCAGGATTCGAAGCTGCATGCGATAACGCCTGCGATGCGTGAAGGTTCGGGCCTGGTCAGTTTCTCCGAAGAAATGCCGGACCGTTATCACGATGTCGGCATCGCGGAGCAGCATGCGGTAACGCTGGCCGCGGGGATGGCTCGCGACGGCCTCAAACCCGTGGTCGCGATCTATTCGACCTTCCTGCAGCGCGCTTACGATCAATTCGTACATGACGTAGCGGTGCAGGATCTGGACGTAACCTTCGCGGTCGACCGGGCCGGCATAGTCGGAGCCGACGGGGCGACTCATACCGGAAATTTTGACGTGGCCTATTGCCGCTGCATCCCGGGCATCATCATGATGGCACCGGCGGACGCCGAAGATATGTACAGCCTGCTAAATACGGCCTACCACTACCCGGGCCCGGCGCTGGTGCGTTATCCGCGGGATAGCACCGCCAAGGCGGCGAAAATTAATCTCGATGATTGCGTTGAGATTGGCAAGGCGTTGCAGGTTCGCAGCGGCAAGAAAACCGCGCTACTGGTTTTCGGCAGTTTGTTAGCGACCGCAAAAGCCATTGCTGAGGATCTCGACCTGAGTCTCGTCAACATGCGCTTTATCAAGCCTGTCGATGAATCGATGATCGTGGATATGGCGTCGACTCACGATTACCTGGTCACGCTCGAAGACTCGAGTGTCGCCGGTGGCGCCGGTTCGGCAGTGCTCGAAGTTCTCAACCAGAAACAGATTCAGATTCCGCTATTACGCCTCGGCCTCGAGGATTTCTTCCCGTCACAGGGTAGCCGCGAGCAGATCCTGCAAGATTATGGTCTCGATCCGGCGACGTTGCGCAGCTCGATCAGCGAGTTTACCGCGGCCTGAATCCGGCCTCGGATTGACGAATACATACCGTTTTTCGACTGTTTTAGGCCGTTCTGGCTGGTTTAAACAATGGCTTCCGTGGTTCTATTCCCATACAATTAGCAATGTTGGGCTGCAAAACCCGACACTAATATAATCAAGCTACAGAGTAATATTATGTCTGACACAGTAACTGGCACGGTTAAATGGTTTAACGATGCCAAAGGTTATGGATTTATTTCACAAGAGGGTGGCAAAGACGTTTTTGTTCATTACAGCGCGATTCAGGCTGAAGGTCACAAGACACTTCAGGAGGGCCAGACCGTAACCATGAAGGTTACCGACGGCGCCAAGGGCCCGCAGGCTGAAGACGTTTCCCCCGCTTAATACAAAATAATAATAAAGACATTTCCAATCACCTGATTCCGGCCTGTAGATGGCTGGTTCAGCTCCACCGGCGAAATCGCGGATTTCGTTAACTTCGCATAGTGCCATATCCCGAGTCCCCTTGATCCCGAGCGCTATCGCTATCCGTTATCGTTAATGTGATAATTGTCGTTATGACTATTTGCCTTAACCAGATGTCGCAGTATAATACCCGACTGTTTTGCTTGGTTATTAGCATGTCAATTTTATCAATGAACTCTCTCGCTCATGCAGTGCGCTGTGATAATGTGCGCAGGGTTAGCAATAGGATCGAGCCATGAATGGTCAACCCGCCACTGACAACGTTTCAACTATTCCCGACGTGCAGGGTAGCGCCGACACGCGAGAACTCGCCATTAATAAAGTCGGTATCAAGGACATTCGTCACCCCGTCATCGTAAAAGACCGTTCCGACGGTAAACAGCACACGATTGCAACCTTCAGCATGTTCGTATTCCTGCCGCACCAGTTCAAAGGCACGCACATGTCGCGTTTCGTAAAAATTCTAAACGATCACGAGAAGGAAATTTCCTATACCTCGTTTAACGAAATGCTGCGTGAAATGGCCGAACTGCTCGAGGCTGAATCGGGTTATATCGAGATGAACTTTCCCTACTTCGTTAACAAGAAGGCGCCGGTCTCGGGCGTGGAATCGCTGCTCGACTACGAAGTGTCATTGATCGGAGAAATTAATTCCGGTGTCGCCAGCACCCGCATCAAGGTGCAGATTCCGGTCACCAGCCTATGCCCCTGTTCAAAGTCGATTTCCGACTATGGTGCCCACAACCAGCGTTCGCACGTCACGCTGGACGCGAAGACCAGCGGCTTCATCTGGATCGAGGAATTGATCGATATCGTCGAAAAACAGGCTTCATGTGAACTTTACGGACTGTTGAAACGTCCCGACGAAAAGTACGTGACCGAACGCGCTTACGATAATCCAAAGTTCGTCGAGGACATGGTGCGCGATATTGCCGGAGAGTTAAACAAGGACGACAGAATTCGCCAGTACGTTCTCGAATCGGAGAATTTCGAATCCATACATAATCACTCGGCCTATGCCCTGATCGAGTATGACAAGGACAACCGGTAGCGCTACACGGTAATCCAGTCGAAGCCAGAGTCCTGACTGGCAAGCACCGGTTCAGGCACATCGTCCAGTTGGCGAATCATTTCATCCACGATTGCGGGTGCATTATTTTTTTCAGATATATGTGCGGCTACCAGGCAGACCAGGTTCCCGGTATCTATTCTCCGCAGCAGGTCCAGCGACTGGTGATTCGACAGGTGCCCGTGATCCCCGCCCACCCGCTGTTTTAGCATTTCCGGGTAAGGGCCGTTTGCAAGCATTTCGGGATCGTAGTTAAACTCCAGCAGCAATCCATCGAGGCAATCGAAAGCATCGACGATATGCCGGGTAATGTGGCCGGTATCGGTTAACAGTCCCAGGCGTCTGCCACTGTCGAGCTGCTGAAATATGAACTGCAGCGGTTCGCTGGCATCGTGCGGCACGGTTACCGGCAAGACCTCGATCTCCCCGATCGTCACGCTGTGACCGGCGACCAGCCTGCGGTACTCGAAATCCGGCGGCAGCGCTGCGCGCGCGGTACCCACCGCGGTCCATAGTGGAATATCGTGGCTGGCGCAAAGCCGGTGCACGCCGCCGCTGTGATCGCCATGCTCATGAGTTAGCAGCACCGCATCGATGTTGTGCGGATCGATCTCGAATCGCTGCAGTCGCTCGGTAAATCGCTTCAACGAAAAGCCGTTGTCTACCAGTAGCGTAGTATCGCGATGCTGTACCAGGGTTGCGTTTCCCCGGCTACCGCTGCCCAGCGATGCTATTCTCATACTTGCTATTTAAGCCGCTGATGCAAAAGTTTCAGAAATTCCGCTCCCTCCCGAGAGGTATCGATTTCCCCCTTGGCATCCTCGATATTGACGCGGGTCAGTTCGTGGCTCACTTCCGACAGAATCAGAAAGATCGTTCGTTTCCCGGGTTCGCTAGACGATTCCAGCGAGAACAGACTGCTGGCCTCATCCGGTTCGGAGACCTGTAATTTGACTTGAATAACACCCTCCTGGGAGAGTCCGCTCTTGAACTCGGCGCTCTCGATGCCAAAGTTCAGTTGCTCGAGATTGTGATACATCCGGTTCCAGGCAATTTGGTAAGGATCCCTGATAATCAGGAATGGGGAACTTTCCTCGACATCCTGTCGTATGAACGCCCGCGCCTGGAATAACTTCACGTTCTCGAGCTGCTGGTCGACCTGCTCCCTCTCCAAGCCGAGGTAGATCATCAGTCGCGACAGCATTTCGGTTTCGAGTTCCGGATCCGGCAGCCGATAACGCCAATCGCTGTACTCGTCATCAGCGGCATTCAGTGACCCGCCTCTGTCTTCGGTCGCGAGAACATAATTGTACTCCGCACCGCGATGCGCGATATAGATTCGGCTCCTGCCTTGCTCATCACGCTCGAGACGCGTTTTGAACTGGTCCTGGATAGCGGACAAATCGTCCTCGCCAAACAGGCGTTCCAGCCAATTGCCGGTTGCCTCGGTACTGCCCACCTCTTTGACAACCCACTCGGTCTCCATGACGCCGATGATGGGTTCATCCTTGATTAGACGATAGCCCTCCGAGGCCCAGAAATTCTTTACCAACTGGTAAAGATTATCGACTGGTTCCTCCACGCTGAGCCAATGGAAATCTTCGCTGCCGTCAAGGCGCAATGACTTGACCCTGGCCAGCACGGGAACTTTATCACGCACCGATGCATCGTCACCGGAAAAGCCCGCGGGCAATTCGAAACTCGATGCCGCCTCGTATTCGATCAGGTCCGGCGGCAATTCAAGCTGGTCACCCACAGAGGCGTCCAGATAGCGCATGTCGAGGTCACTCTGGCAGCCTGTGAACGCAGCGATCAATAACAACAGCGCCGCTGCCGAAGGTAATTTTCTCATAAGGCGCCGCAGGCGATTAGCGCCTGTCTAAGAGGTTGTTGATACTCCTCGGCAAGCACCGTCATCGGGAGACGCAGATTCAACTCACCAAAGCCCATTTGCGAAACAGCCCACTTGACCGGGATCGGGTTGGATTCGATAAACAGCAAGCGATGCAGATCCGCAATTTCCGCATCCGCCGCGCGCGCCTCCGCCGCCTTGCCCTCCAGCGCCAGTCGACACATACCAGCCATTTTCGCGGGCACCACGTTTGCCGTAACCGAAATCGCACCGTGACCACCGTTTAAAATAAACTCGCAGGTTGTCGAATCATCACCGGTTAACAGCGAAAAGTCGTCGCTTACCTGGCGCTTAATGTCCGCCAGGCGCTCCATGCTGCCGGTGGCTTCCTTGATGCCGACTATGTTGCGCACCTGCGCGAGCTCGGCAACGGTATCGGCCTGCATGTCGCAAGCGGTACGACCGGGCACGTTATAAAGGATCTGTGGGATATCGACCGCTTCGGCAATGGCTTTATGATGCAGCACCAGGCCTTGTTGTGTCGGCTTGTTGTAATAGGGAGTCACCAGCAGCGCGGCCTCGGCACGGCACTTGTGAGCACAGGTAGTCAATTCGATCGCTTCCGCGGTTGAATTGGCTCCGGTACCGGCAATCATGGGTAGCCGCTGGCCAATTATTTCGTAGCTGCGATTCAGCAGATCGCAATGCTCGGCCGGGCTTAACGTCGCCGACTCGCCGGTGGTGCCGGCAATAACTAACGCTTCGGTGCCCGAGCTCACGTGAAAATCGATCAGTGCCTCGAGTTGCGTGTAGTCGACATCGCCATTGCCCAGCATTGGAGTGACCATTGCCACGATACTGCCTTTAAACATGGATAACCTCTAAGCCCATGGTTTATCAAGGGGCGTATGGTATAAAAGACTGCGCCGAATGTACAAAAAATCTGCCTATTCGGCGATGAGATCCTCGGAGGGCCAGGCCTTGAGTATGGCCTGTATCAGCGTCGCCAGCGGAATCGCGAAAAACACGCCCCAGACGCCCCAAAGGCTGCCGAAGAAAACCACGGCGACGATGATGGCAACCGGATGCAGGTTAACCACTTCGGAAAACAGCAGCGGCACCAGCAGATTGCCGTCGAGAAACTGGATAAATCCATAAATTACCATCAACCAGCCAAACTCGGAGGTAAAGCCCCACTGAAAGAAAGCGATCAGGGCTACGGGTATCGTAACCACAGTGGCGCCCACATAGGGAATGATCACCGATAATCCCACCGCCAGGCTCAGCAGCATCGCATAGTTGAGCCCCATTAGCGCGAACGCGATATAGCTTGCGACCCAGATAATCAACACCTCGATGACCTTACCGCGTACGTAACTGGCGATCTTGATATCGAGCTCGGCCCAGACCGTGCGCAACAGTCGCCGCTCCTCGGGCAGAAAATCGGCAAGCCAGCCCATGATAAGGACCTTGTCCTTCAAAAAGAAAAACACCATCAAGGGTAACAGGATCATGTAGACCAGGAAGGTGATGGCCCCCACCACCGACGACAGCGAGATAGATACCACACGCTGTCCCATCGAGGTCAACTCGATTCGCGCCAGGGTCAGCACTTCCTCTATCTGTTCGGCAGAAACATAATCGGGATATTTATTCGGCAACTGCAGCAGCAACTGCTGACCCTTGCCGAGCATATTGGGCATCTCGCGGAACAATTCAGAGACCTGCTTCGACAACAGGGGCAGCAGGACAAAAAACGTCAGGAGTATCGCCGTTATCATCAGCGCGGTAACGATGCTGGCCGCCACCGTCCGGCCGAGATTAACCCGGTGCAGCCAGGCAACCAGACCTTCGGCCAGGTAAGCAATGATGATGGCGACCAGGATCGGCAACAGGTGCGCGTGCAGTACAAAAACCAGCAGGCCGCCGGCAATCAGGATGAAGGCGAAGATTACCGTCTGTGGATCGGTGAAATGGCGGTGATACCACTGCTGCAGAATATCAAACATGATGTAACAATCTGGCCGCTTTAACCGGGATCCAGATACTATCCGTGGCTCTTAAAATACGACTGCGCAAACTCGAGCAGCTCTTCCATTACCGTAACGCGAAACTTCTGGCGTTGACGTACAAAGGAAAACGGGCGGCTCAGCGGCGGGTCGAGTTGCAGTTCGCAAAGTGTATTCAATTTTAGCTCCTTGCCGATAATCGAGCGCGAAATTATGGTTATACCCATGCCAGTCTCTACGGCCCCCTTGATCGCTTCGGGGCTGCCGAGTTCAAGACAAAAATCCATTTCACCGGGATTGACGTTTTCATCGATCAGGTATTGCATAATCACTTCGCGGGTGCCCGAGCCCTCTTCCCGACTAACAAACGGATACTTGACGATCTCGGCAGCCTTGACCTTGGTGCCGCGCTTAACCAGTTCATGTTCGGGCGCGGCGACGACGACCAGCTGGTCGTCATGACACACCTCGACGATGAGATTCTTGTTACTGACCTGTGACTCGACCACGCCCAGATCGATAACGTTATGCTCGACCATCGAAACGATACCCTCGGAGTTCGATACCTTGAGTCGCAGGTTGATATCGGGATAGCGATTTTTAAATTCACCCAGTAACGCCGGCAGCATGTACTCGGCGATCGTCGTACTGGCTCCGATTGTCAAGGCTCCGCTGATTTCCCCGGTCAGATCACGCACCGAGTTTTCCATCTCGGAGTATAGATCAAATATACGTTCTGCGAACTCCGCTACCCGCTCGCCTGCCGGGGTCAGATTGACTTTGTTGTGGGTACGGTCGAACAGGCGGGTATTGAAATACTCTTCGAGCTGTCGCACCTGAAAAGTTACCGCGGGCTGGGTCATGTGCAATGCTTCGGCAGCCTTGGTGAAGCTTAACAGCTTGGCTACGGTATGGAATACCTTGAGTCTGCGATCGCTCATTCGGTGCAAAGGCCCTTGAATCGGGTTCGGAATTATATATTAAATTTTTAAATACCTACAGAAGATATAAATATGATTAATGATTAACCGCCCGATTTCCCACGAAACCCGAGAGATAACATTAAAAAAAGATGGTAAATATTTGGATGACAACTATTCTTTTGATTCGTAGACTATATTAATTGCAGCAAGGAAAGATATCACCATGCGCTACACGGTTTTCCTGATATTACTGGCATCGATGTCGCTAAACGCGGGATCCATCCACAAGTGGGTCGATGAAGAAGGTAATGTCCACTATGGCGACTCGCCTCCGGTGAGCGCAAAAACCGAGGGCGTTCGGGTTCAGGCTGCCCCTAGCAACCCCGGCAAGGCGCTGCCTCGTCTGGGCGCGCCGGAAACATCCGCTGATGGAAGTTCGACCGATGCCGCTGCCAATGGTGAACAGGTGCCCGAAGATCAGGCTAAAGTCGCCTGCGACGCCGCGCAGGAAGATCTTAGGGTGATCGGCAGCAGCAGCCGCATCAAACTCAAGAGTGCCGACGGCACCACTCGCTTCATGACGACCGAGGAAATCGAGGAACGCAAGGTCCAGGCCGAGGCCGACGTCGAGCGATTTTGTCAATAAGCGACCCGAAGCTCTTAATTTCCTGTTAACCACTCGTGGAATCTCTATAATGCGCCGAATCTAATGAATTCTGGTGCACGATAACTGTGTTTGATCGCCTATGAGAGCCTCCCGTTTCCATCTCGCAACCCTCAAAGAAACCCCGGTAGACGCCGAAATCGTCAGTCATCAGCTAATGCTGCGTGCCGGTATGATCCGCCGACATGCGGCAGGCATTTACAGCTGGTTACCGCTGGGCCTGAGAATCCTGCGCAAGGTCGAACAAATCGTGCGCGAAGAAATGGACCGGGCCGGCGCGCTGGAGTTACTGATGCCATCGTTTCAGCCGGCCGAACTCTGGCAGGAATCGGGGCGCTGGGAGCAGTTCGGTCCGGAGTTGCTGCGGCTCAAGGACAGGCACGAGCGCGACGCCTGTATCGGACCCACGCACGAAGAAATCGTTACCGACATCTTTCGCCGGGAAGTCAACAGTTACCGCCAGCTGCCGGTTAATTTTTACCAGATTCAAACCAAGTTTCGTGACGAAATCAGGCCACGCTTCGGAGTTATGCGCTCGCGTGAATTCATCATGAAAGACGCTTACTCTTTCGACCTGAACCAGGATGCGATGCAGCGCTCCTACGACATCATGGATCAGGCCTACGTCAATATCTTTGACCGATTTGGTCTCGACTACCGCGCGGTCAGCGCCGATTCCGGCGCTATCGGCGGCAATACCTCGCAGGAATTTCACGTGCTCGCCGAGTCTGGTGAAGACGCTATTGCATTTTCGGACCAGGGCGATTTCGCGGCAAATATCGAAACCGTGGAAGCATTACCGCCCGCGGCCGAGCGCGCCGCGCCCGCGGCTGACATGGAAATCGTCGATACCCCCGGCATGCATACCATCGATGATCTGGCGTCGGGTCTCGGCATCAGTGCCCGGCAGTGCCTCAAGACCCTGATCGCAGAGGCTGAGGATGGTGGACTGGTCGCGCTGGTGTTACGCGGCGATCACGAACTAAACGTGCTCAAGGCGGAGCGCCTCGCTGGCGTGGCGAGCCCACTGCGGCTGGCGCAGCGCGAGCAAATCATCGAGGTCCTGGGTAACGATATCGGCTCCATCGGCCCGATCGGATTGTCGATACCGGTTTTCGTCGATCACAGCGCCGCCCGGCTTGCCGATTTCGTTTGCGGCGCCAACCAGGACGACAGGCACCTGGTTAACGCCAACTGGGGCCGCGATTGCGACGAACCGGTGAGCGTCGATATCCGCAACGTGCTCGCCGGCGACCCCAGCCCGGACGGCAAAGGCCAGCTTAAAATTCTGCGCGGTATCGAAGTCGGACATATATTCCAGCTCGGTCAGAAGTATTCCGAGTCGATGCAGGCGACGGTGCTGGACGAACAGGGCAAGGCGATCGTACCTTTCATGGGCTGTTACGGCATCGGCGTGACGCGCGTGGTCGCGGCCGCAATCGAACAAAACCACGACGACAAGGGCATCATCTGGCCCGAGTCGCTGGCACCGTTTCAGCTCGCGATTTGCCCCATCAATTATCACAAGTCAGACGTCGTGAAACAGGCGGCGGATGACTTTTACCAGCAATGCCTGGATCGTGGCCTCGAGGTATTTCTCGATGATCGCGCACTGCGGCCAGGGGTCATGTTTTCCGACATGGAATTGATTGGCGTACCGCATCGCGTGGTTTTTAGCGAACGCGGACTCGGCGCGCAACAGTTCGAGTACAAGGGACGGCGTGATGCCGATGCACAGGAACTGCCGCTGGACGAATTAACGACTTTTCTCGAAAAGCTTGTTACTTCCTCATGTGCGCCCGGATAACACAGCTCGCGCCATTTCTGTTGCTACCGCTACTGCTATGGTCGGCGGTGAGTCCCGCCCATGCCTCCACCGATCCCGAGTTACGCCGGCTGCTGAAAGAAGCAATCGAATACGATTCGGGTTTCGAAGATCGCTTCGATGCGCAGGTGTGGTTGCTCGACATGTCGCGCCGCCTCGAAAAATTTGTCAAGAGCCCGCACTCCCGCATTGAACTGCTCAAGCAGGTGCACTACGAGGCCCGCCGGGTAGGCATCGAGCCCGAACTGGTGTTGGCAGTAATCGAAGTGGAAAGCCGCTTCGACGAGTTCGCGATCTCGGTTGCGGGCGCACGCGGACTGATGCAGGTCATGCCGTTCTGGCTCAACGAAATTGGAATTTCGGATCAGAACCTGTTCAAGATACGCACCAATCTCCGCATGGGATGCACCATATTGCGCTATTACATGGATATGGAACCCCATGACATCGGACGCGCGCTGGCGCGCTACAACGGTAGCCTCGGCAAAACTATTTATCCCAACAAGGTTATCAGCGCACTGCACAAGCACTGGTTCAAACAGTAAACTACGGCGGGTTATAAGCGGTAGATTAGAGCCGACTAAGTCCATGTCCCTGATCAGTAAACTCAGACGCATCAACCTCGACCGCCAGGGTTTGCTGAAACCCAATCCCTTCGGTCGCGGCAAGAAGGCAGCCTTACGCGCCATCGAACGGCTCGGTTACGTGCAAATAGATACCATTTCGGTGGTCGAGCGAGCGCATCATCACGTTCTCTGGTCCCGGGTGAGTAACTATCGCCCTGCTTTTCTCGACCAATTGGTGCGCGAGCGCAAGCTGTTCGAGTACTGGTCGCATGCCGCGGCCTGGATGCCGATGTCGGACTACCGCTTCGCGCTTCCCAGAATGCGTCAGCAGAATGGCGAACGCGACTGGTTTGGCGACTGCGACAAGAAACTAAAACATGAAATACTGAAGCGCATTGAAATCGAGGGACCGATGCGGGCGCGTGACTTCGAAGATCCGCAGCATCGCAGCAGTGGTTGGTGGCAGTGGAAGCCGGCAAAACAGGCGCTCGAACAATTGTTCATGCAGGGTGAGCTAATGGTTAGCGCACGCCATGGTTTTCAGAAGCTTTACGACCTGCCCGAGCGCGTTTTACCCGAATGGGTCGACACCCGCGCGCCGGACATGGATGAGTTTGCGGCGCATCTGATCGATAACAGCTTACGCGCACACGGCTTTACGACCATGACCTCTATCACTTATCTGCGCAAGGGACAAAAACTGCGCGCGGCGGTCAGAAGACAGCTTGACGCGCGCACCGAGAGTGAAAACCTGACCTGCGTCGATCCCGGAAACGGCACGCAGATCTACATCGATCCGGAACTACTAGACCGAAGAGCGCCTCACGCCAGCGCTCAACCGCGTATCCTGTCGCCATTCGACAATGTCGTTATCCAACGCCAGCGCGGCCGCGACGTGTTTGATTTCGACTACCAGATCGAGTGTTACCTGCCCGAGCCGAAGCGAGTACACGGCTATTTTTGCCTGCCGATACTGTATCGGGATCGCTTCGCGGGACGCGTCGACTGCAAAGCGCATCGCAGCAGTCGACGGCTGGAAATAAAAGCCCTGCACATCGAAAACCGGGTGGACGAAGCCTTCTCCGAACGCTTTGGTCAGACGCTGGCTTCCTTTGCCGCGTTTAACGGCTGCGACCAGATCTTCGCCGCGAAGGGCGTATCGAACCGATACCTCAACGAGTGCTCGATCTATAGTTTATGAATACCACCGCAGCGCTGGCCGCCGATAACAACACCAGCGGTCCGACAATCCAGACGTCCAGTAACACATCTAAGGACAGCGAGGTCGATGCGCTGTATATGACCTGGGCATAGACATACGACTTGATTGAAATACCCAGGATCGCCGACAGGATGAAATAGCTTAGCCTGGCCTTCAGAATGCCGGCGCTGTAATTGACAACCGAATGCGGAAACGCGGGAAACACCCGCATCGCGAACAGGGTAAAAAAATTGTCCTGCGCATGCAGCAGTTTGTAACTGCGGGAATTCTCGATTCTGTGCCGCCAGTCCGAGGTCAGGTACTCTGAGAAATAGTAGGCCCCGAGCCCACCCAGCGTGCCGCCGGCGGCAAGGATAAAGGTCGCGACCGGAGGCGGATAGAGCGGCGCCGCAACCCAGAGAAACACCGAACCCGCGAGCGCAAAGGTAAACAGTATCGTCTGAGCCAGGATCAGAATCAGAATCAACCACCAGTGCTGCGTATAGCCGCGCGCAACCTCGAGTAGTTGCCTGGCGTCCAGTAATCCGGCGAGCTCCAGGTATACACCGAGCGTAACCAGCAGTATGACCAGTAGCAGTTTTATACGATGTCGCTGAATCACCGAAAATTCTCGCTAACCAGCGGCATGTTGCTGATAGCTCACTACTCCAGGTCCACCAGGCTCGCGGGTTTCCAGCTAGCATGCTGGAGCAGCCATTCGTCCTGTTTGACCAGGCGCAGCTCGAAACCGTAAATCCGTGCCCGCAAAGCAGACACCGCATCGATATCGCTAATCACGCTTCCAGCCATTGCCACGTGCAACCTGGCTGTCGCCTGGTTGTCGCCCAGCAGTTCGATCTCGTCAATCCGGGTGAACAGATGAATATTCTTGTGGCGCAAAAAATAGAGGCGCAACATGCCCTCGATCCGTTTCTTGTTGTAACCACTCTGGCCGAGGTAGCTGTCATGAATCATATCGGAGAGGTCGTCCGAGCTGCGCCGTTCGGCGGCTTCAACTGCGCTCGCGATGAAGTTACGGATTTCGTCTTCGGGTGAGTCCATGCCGCCGTTACAGGCCAGCAGCAATCCTCCCGCCCACAGCAGTAACAGCAGCCGACCCAGGAGTTTCCTCACGGCACTAGACGTCGTAGCGGGGTGGCGCAACCTTGAGCACTTCTTCGATCGTCGTCATGCCACGCGCCACCTTTTGTGCACCCGCCAGGTTCAACGGTTTCATTCCCTGGCGGATCGCCAGCTTGCGAAATTTTACCAGGTCGAAGTCTTCAGAGATTGCCTGTTTCAGGCTATCGCCCAGCGGCATCATCTCGTAAATTCCGACGCGCCCGATAAACCCGGTTTGCCGGCATTCGAGACAACCCTCGGCGGCGGCAATTTTCTCGGGTGCCGACGTGGTCCAGGGGTTGATTAGAGCCCGCCAGTCGAGCATGTCAAACTCAGTTTCGTGCTTGCAGTGCGGGCACAGCGTACGCACCAGGCGCTGCGCTACGACCCCGATCAGGGTCGCGCTAATCAGATACGGTGGCACCCCGACCTCAGCCAGGCGCGCGATCGCCGAAGGCGCATCGTTGGTATGCAGGGTCGATAACACCAGGTGCCCGGTAAGCGCCGCCTGCACCGCCATTTCAGCGGTTTCGCGATCACGAATCTCGCCCACCATGATAATGTCGGGATCCTGGCGTAACAGGGTTTTGACACCGGTGGCGAAATCCAGGTCGATATTGTGCTGCACCTGCATCTGGTTGAAGCTGGGTTCGACCAGCTCGATTGGATCCTCGATGGTGCACACGTTTACTTCGGGTGTGGCCAGATGCTTGAGGCTGGTATACAGGGTCGTTGTTTTACCCGAGCCCGTCGGACCGGTTACCAGGATAATGCCATAAGGACGTGAAATCATATCGTGCCATATTTCGGACTCCTTTTTTTCCAGTCCCAGCGCGGCAAAATTCTTGACCAGAACTTCCGGATCGAAAATCCTCAATACCAGTTTCTCACCAAAAGCCGTCGGCATGCTCGACAGGCGCAGCTCGATCTCCGCGCCATCGGGTGACAGCGTCTTGATACGACCATCCTGGGGTTTGCGTTTCTCGGCGACATCGAGGCGCCCCATGATCTTGATGCGACTGATCACCGCGGCGGTTATATTGGCAGGTATTTCGTAAACCTGATGCATGACGCCATCGATGCGAAAGCGCACATTGCCCTGCTCGCGCCGGGGCTCGATATGAATATCACTGGCCCGCTGGTTAAAGGCGTACTGCATCAACCAGTCGACAATACTGACGATATGCTGATCTTCGGCGTCTACCTTTCCGGTTTTCCCCAGCTCGATGAGTTGTTCGAGGTTCTGGATACCGCTGGGAAGCTCGCCCAGGTTCTTGTTGCCCGCGCCTTCCATCGCCTTACTGACGCTGTAAAACTCTACCTGGTAACTTTTCAACTCCTGCGGATTGGCCAGCATCCTGCTGATCGGTTTGTTGACGATGCGATCCAGCTCGTCCATCCATTCCTGGTTATAGGGATCGGTCACCGCTATCACGACTGCGCTGTCGGTTACTTCGACGGGCAGGATACCGAAGCGAGACGCGTAGGCGTAAGACACGATCGAGGTACAGGAAGTGACATCCATCTTGAGCGGATCGAAATGGTATCGAGCGAGACCGGACTGCTCGGCCAGCCAGTTGGTCAGTACGTCGAGCGTGAGAGTTTGTTCCGGCCGAGACTTGTTGATCCACTGCCGGTTGGCAATGATTTCCAGGGGGTGCAGGGATTTTCTGTCCTGGGAGGAAACCAGCGAAGTAATCATGCTGGCCTTATCCTGCTCGATGATATCCTGCGATACCAGTAGCTCGAGCATCCCTTCCAGGGTGCAGGCAGGTTTAGTCACGGTTTAATCTTGCAATAATGCGTTACTGCATATTAGCAGGATTTGGTGGACTTGCATGGCGAATTACTGCGCTACGGCTTGCTGCGGCTGCCAGTTCTCGATGAACTGCTCGATCATGTCATGCGTGACCGGCCCGACCTGGCGCGCGACGACCTCGCCTTCGGGGTTAACCAGGAAAGTCGTCGGCAGCCCCGGAATCAATCCGAGCTCCGATTGCTGGGTAGGGCCTGACATGAAAACCGGGTAGGTAATGAAATAGTCCTCCAGAAAATTCTCCAGCTGCTGCCTGCCGATATATTCGGCATTGATACCGATAACCATTGCGTCCTTATCCGCGTGCGCATCGTGAAACGACTGCAGCTCGGGCATTTCGACGATGCAGGGTGGGCACCAGGTTGCCCAGTAATTCACCACCAGCCACTTCCCCTTATAACTACTCAGGTTTACCTTGTTTCCATGCATATCGTCCAGCGGCATGTCGATAGCCGGTGCCGCGAGCGGCACGACCAGCAACAGCAGCAGTGCGGACAGTATTCGTTTCATGCTTCTAGTCATAATCAACAACGAGTTACCTGTTCTAGGAAAAGCCAGCCAGGATTTAGTTCAATAATTCTGGGTTTAGCGGTCGACCCGAAAGCCGTGTTTAATTCGATTCGATATATATAGTGTAGTCGGGATTCGAAGCTGCACAGTACAACACGGAGTCTGGCGGACCTGATCCCCAGCAATTAACAGCTTGCAAAAAAAAGCCCGCTGTCGCGGGCTTTTTCGGGTTTGCTTAACGCTATTGCGCCAGGTAATCCAGGTCCGAGGCCTCGGTTTCGCCAACGGTCCAGGCGCCACGGTTCTTGGCATGCTCGATGGCTGCACCACGCTCGGCACCTTTGGCTTTCGGAATATAGAAATACTGGCCAGGATAGATCAGGTCAGCGTCCTTGATCTGACCGGAGTTAGCCTTGTAAATCAGCGGCCACATGTAAGGATCGCCGTAGATCGTGTCCTGTCCGGAAATGTTCCACAGGTTGTCGCCCGAGACAACCAGGTAACCACCCATGTAGGGAGAGTCATCCGTTGCCGTTTCAGTTTCGACTGCCATGGTGTCCGCGCTTTGCATGGCGGCGATTGCTTCCGCTGCAGCGTCCTCGGCCTTGTTGGCCAGGATCTTGGCGCGAACATTTTCACAATCGGCGGCCGCCTGCTCGGCTTCCTCGATAATCTTCGCGTTTTCTTCCCATTCCGCACCGAGGTTTCTGGCGCGCGCATTCTTTAACTTGGCCGCGTAGATCGCATTTCGAACTTCAGGCGTAGCGCCCTGGCATTCTTCTTCTGCCGCCATGTCGGTCGCCATATCGTCGCTGGTTGAACTTTGCTGACAGCCGACGATCATGCCTGAGGTCAGAGCGACGATAGCCGCAGCCTTAAGGAGTTCTGTTGGTTTCATCTATTATATTCTCCGAGAACTTTATCGAATTATTACTTAAGTAATTACTTGGTGAATTTCAGGTAGCCCATTTTGCCAAGAAGACTACATTGATCAACCCTTTAGAGCAAGTTTTTAATGTAAATATTACTCAATCGAGATCGATTATAGCCTAGTTTCTGCGGATTTCATGCCCGCGTTATATAAGTCCTGTTCAGAGCCCTGCTCGATTGCGCCGGAAAGCCTATTGCCAACGCTGCGGCGTTATTGTAAAACAGCGTCAATTTCGCTCGACAGGATGCCATAGAATGAGCCAGGACAAACTTGTCATCTACCACAATCCCAGGTGCAGCAAGTCACGCGAGACGCTGCAGTTGCTGGAAGAAAACAATATGTCCCCGCAAGTCATCGAGTATCTTGAAGAACCGCCGACGGCCGCGGAGCTGGCTCGCATACTAGCGCTGCTCGGAATCGGTGCACGCGAGCTGCTGCGCACCACCGAGCAGGTTTACAAAGACGCCGAGCTCGATGACGATAGTCTATCCGACGAAGAAATCATCGAGACGATTTGCGCGTATCCCGCCCTGATGCAGCGACCCATTGTAGTTCAGGGGAACCAGGCAATTATTGGCCGACCTCCGGTCAAGGTGCTCGACCTCATTGCATAAAATCCTGATCGTTTATTACAGCCGCCACGGCAGTGTGGCTCGCATGGCAGAGCAGATCAGTATCGGGGTCGACTCCAACCAGGCCTGCGAAGCGGTACTGCGTTGCCTGCCCGAGATTTCAGCAACCAGCGAACAGCGCGAACCATCCATTCCGGCGCAAGGCGTACCCTATGCCCAGGTTTCAGATCTTCAGGACTGTGCCGGCCTGATCATCGGCAGCCCCGGGTACTTCGGCAACATGGCGGCGGCCCTGAAATACTTCCTCGATCAAACCAGCGCGCTATGGCTTGGAGGCAGCATGATCGGAAAACCCGGCGGTGTTTTTACCGCAACGTCCAGCCAGCATGGCGGGCAGGAGACCGTGCTGACCAGCATGATGCTGCCGTTACTGCATCATGGCATGCTGGTTACCGGAATACCCTATTCCGAACCGGCTCTGAACCAGACCAGCAGCGGGGCCACACCCTACGGCGCGAGTCATGTCGCCGGCCAGCAGGGCCAACCCCTCAGCGAGCACGAGATCTCGGCCTGCAGGGCGCTGGGTAAACGCATCGCCGATCTCAGCTGCCGGATTGCCTGACCTTGCACCCGCTGAAAATCATCAGCCTGCTATCCTGGATCAGCCTGCTCGCGTTTCAGTTAAGCCTGTTCTGGCCCGCATCGGGTTTCAATAGCTACCTGGCATCCTGCCTGGTTATTGTGCTGCTGGTTCCATCCAGGGGATTGCTGAGTTCAAAAGTTTACACCTACAAGTGGATTGGCTTTCTGACGATGGCTTACTTCTGCATCGGTATCAGCGAACTGGTATCGAACCCCGAGCTGCGCGTCTATGGCTTCGGTACCACGATTTCAAGCATGCTGCTGTTTATGGCGAGCATCTACTACGCGCGCTACCTGAAACTGCAGGCGCAAAAAACCTAGCCTGGATTTTCCAGCAGGGCAGTTTTGACCAGCGGGATGGTAATCTTGCGCTGATGCGATAATGAAGTTTCGTCGAGTCGCCGCAGGATAGCCATTTGCGCCGACAAATCGCGTGCATAATGACGCATCAGGTAAGAAATCACGTCATCCGGCAGTTCGAAACCCAGCAGTCCCGCCCGGCGCCGCAGGATTTCACGAATTTCCGTATCGCCGCTGGAAGGCAGTTGCAGCATCAGTCCCCACTGCAGGCGGGAGCGAAAATCATTCAGCCTGGCTGGCACATCGTCGGGTCTGTTGGTTAACGCAAACAGGAACCGGAACTCGCCGTCGCGGCAACGATTGATCACCTGGTAGAAAAATGCCTCCCATTCCGGGTACCCGGCAATCGCGTCGAGATTGTCGATCGCCAGTACTTCGCAGTCGGCGTAGCCCTCGAACTCCGATGCAGCGCAGTGACGCAGTTGGGCGGCGTCGTAGATCTGCATCACGGTTGCGTTTTGCCTGGCGAAATCGGCGCTCGCGTTGAGCAGATGGGTTTTACCGCTGGCCGCGGCACCCCAGAGACCGATCTGAATTTCGCCATCGCCCATAATCAGCGCTTTCAGGCTCGCGACGATTAACTCGGCCTGGTCGGAAACGAAATTCTCAAAGCTGAACTGTCGGTCGAGTGAAAGCGATAACGCAATCTGTTTAATTGCCCACCCCGCGGTCGATATAGCTGTAGTTCAGTATGATCTGTTCCTCGCCCTGGGTACTTACCTGCGGAAAGTCTTCCTGCTCCAGAACCTCCCCAAACTCGATCAGGCGCTGTAAATCCTCGGGCTCGTTACGCAGCTCCAGGCGATAGGTCACGACGTCCTGATTGATCATCGCGATGCGCACGCTGTCGACGGCATTGAGCGATTGCAGGTACTTTTGTACGGAGACCAGTCTGTCGATGCCTGCCAGCGCCGACACGCTGAGCAGCAGCGACTGTTCGACACGCCGGTGATCCTCCAACGCATACTCGAGCGCCAGGATTCTTGCCAGGTGACGGATAACCTGGTCGATGACCTCTTTTTTCGATGAGGCCTCGTGCTGCCACTTGAAAATCTGGTCGGCGAAACGCACTTCCCAGTCGCCCCGCCAACCGCGGCCGCTGCGGCCAATGATCTGCCCTACCAGCAGCGCATCGGGCTGATAGCGCTGCGCCATGGTTTTAATGTTGTCGTACTCGCGCGCGACGATATCGCCGATTCGAACCATCGAAATATCTGCGAGATCCATCAGCGGAAACAATACCGGCACGGCGTGCACCGCGGCGGCCTGGTCCAGCGATTCGATTAAATCAGGCGTCGCATCTTCTGACACCAGCTTGATTTTTTCGTTGACGTCGTAGGAAATCACCAGCAGGCTGCTGGGCCGCTCGCGCCCCCAGACCGGAAAATTGTGTTCCCGCAACAGGCTCTCGATCAGTCGCTGATCGAAATCGATGCGCAGATAGAGACGCCCGGCTTCAATTTCCTCGTCCTGCGCCTGGCTGCGGTTAATATAACGGAATTGTTTGACGTAACGCGCGCTGCGTTCTATCGGCCGCTCGAAGGCGGCACTTTTGAGTGCATCGTCCGACCCACTCACCTTGACGATGACCTGTTTGAAAGCCTGGCTGAAAGCTTCGAGCCGCAGACTCGTGGTTTGATCTGCAACCGCCAATTCGACCGTAAACAGGTCCTCCACGACCACCGCCCCGGCCGGTCGCCACGCACCCGCGATGACGAACAGCAGCAGTAAAACTTTTGACAACTTCATTGTTTATCTATTCTCTGGCCCGGACATTTAAATGCAAGGCGTGTAAAATAGCACACCCATATTATTTCCTGAACTAACAAACCATGAATCCCGAACGATCTTTGAATTATCGTGCAGCGGGCGTCGACATAGATGCCGGAAACGAACTGGTAGAACGTATCAAGCCGGCTATCAAATCCACCCGCAGAGAGGGATGCATCGGCAGTATCGGAGGCTTCGGAGGCCTGTTCGAATTGCCGCTCGAGCGTTACCGGAATCCGCTACTGGTATCGGGTACCGACGGCGTCGGCACCAAGCTGAAACTGGCGCTTGAACTCGATCGACTCGATGGCATCGGTATCGACCTGGTGGCGATGTGTGCCAACGATATCGCGGTACTTGGTGCGGAAGCCCTGTTTTTTCTCGATTACTACGCAACCGGTCAGCTGCAGGTCGATCAGGCCGCAAGGGTAATCACCGGGATTGCGGTCGGCTGTGAACAGGCTGGCTGCGCATTGATCGGCGGCGAAACCGCCGAAATGCCCGGTATCTATCAGGGACAGGATTTCGATCTCGCCGGCTTTTGTGTCGGTATCGTCGAGAAAGATAGCGTGATTGACGGTAGCCGCGTCGCTGTCGGCAACAAGCTCGTAGCGCTGGCGTCGTCGGGCGTTCATTCAAACGGGTTTTCTCTGGTGCGCAAGGTCATCGAAATCTCGGGGGCCGACCTGTCGCAGCCCTGCGGCACGCAAACGCTGGGCGAGGCCCTGATTACGCCCACCCGGATCTACGTCAAAAACCTGCTGGAGTTATCCAGGCACTGCCGGGTCAACGCCATCGCACATATTACCGGCGGTGGCCTGGTCGACAATATCCCGCGGGTGCTGCCGGCGCAGCTGGCGGCAAGAATCGATTTGTCCAGCTGGGAATTGCCCGCGGTATTCGAGTGGTTGCAGCAATCCGGTAATATCGCTGACGAGGAAATGATGCGCACTTTCAACTGCGGTGCCGGCATGGTGCTGGCGATCGACGCGCAACAGGAGCAGCAATGCCTGCAGCAGCTGCGGCAACTGGGAGAAACCGCCTGGGTTATCGGCGAAATTACCGAGCGCTCGGGCGAACCCGCGGTAATTCTTGCATGAGCCAGCCGCTCAGGCTTGCGGTCCTGATCTCGGGCAACGGCAGTAACCTGCAATCGATTATCGACGCTATCGAGTCTGGCCAGCTCAATGCCGAGATCAAGGCGGTAATATCCAACAACCGGGAGGCCTACGGGCTACTGCGCGCCACTCGGCACGGCCTGCATACCTGGCTTCTGGACCACCGGGAATACCCGGACCGAGATGGCTTCGACAAGGCTCTGCAGCATTATCTCGAGGCCATCGATCCCGATTACATCGTGCTTGCCGGCTTCATGCGGATCCTGGGCCCTGGCATTGTCGACGCGTTCGAGAACAGAATACTGAACATTCATCCATCGCTGTTACCGGCATACAAGGGCCTGAACACCCATCAACGCGCGCTCGACAACCGTGAGCAGATGCACGGTGTCAGCATTCACCTGGTCACCGCAAAACTCGACGATGGCCCGGTGATCCTTCAGGCCAGTTACCCGATAGAGGCTGGCGATAGCGCCGACGATTTACAGCAAAAGGGGCACCGGCTCGAGCACCAGATGTATCCGCAGGTACTGCGCTGGCTGGGCAATCGCAATCTCGTAATCGAAGGAGGCAAGCTATTCTATGAACAAGCTCTGCTCGAAGAACCGCTTCAGTTCAACGCTTAGCCTGCTGTTGTTAATTGCGTTCAGCCCGACAGGTTTCGCGTTAGAAATTCCGTTACAGCCGTTTAACGCCAGTTACAACCTGTACAAGGGCGGCATGAATATCGCGATCACCGAGCTCAAGCTCGAGCGCAGCGGCGAGCACTGGCGCTGGAGTTCATCGACCAGGGCGCGCGGCGTCTATGCATGGTTTACCCGCAAACAGCCCTACGCGGAGACCAGTTTCAGCCGTCTCGAAAACGAGTTTCGCCTGCACGAAATTCTGATCGCCGATCGCGGCAGTAAAAAGAATCTCGAGTCGGCGCGTTTTGACTGGATTAAAGGCGAGCTCGAGGTCATGCGCAAGGGCAAACGCCGACAATTGCAGCTCGGTGACGGCGTTTACGATTATCAAAGTATTCATCTGCTGGCAGCTGCCATGGATCAGCAGCAGTTAAAAACTGCGACCATCGATTTTTACCGCAAGGGCAAACTGGTCAAATCCCGTTTTGTATACAGCGGGCAGCAACCGGTAGAGGTCAATGGCAAATCCGTACAGGCGAATGTTTACGAGCAGGTAGTCGCCAGGTCGAAGTCAAAGATCAAGTATTACTACGATGTCGATAATCCGCTATTGCCGCTGCGTATCGAAAGGCTGGAGTCGGGCGAAAGCCCGGCGGTTCTGACCCTGCGCCAGGTCGCATGGGATCTATAATCGGGTAAAACCCTGTTCCTGCTGCAGGCGCTCGATCTCGGCCGGCGCGAAAGGCACCTGCTCGATAAAATTGGGCAGCTCGCTCTGCTCTATCTCGAGCGTTCGCATCATCGTCTGACAAGCCTTGATATCGATAATATTGTCCTGATCGAGCAGGCGTGCGCGCTCCACCACCGACTGGTTCGACTGATAATTATCCTTTTGAAACAGCTGTAACTCGTCGCCGTGTAACACGATCGCAATCTTGCCGTGTTCATCAGGATTGAACAGCTCGCGTAAATCCTCGGCGCGGTTGAGCACCACGTCGAGCTGTTGCTGAGTGCTGACTGTCACGCTAAACACGTAGCCCTGCGCCCTGCCGTCGTCCTGCGCGGCGAGCGGCAGCGGTGACAGGATCACCAGGGACAACAACAGAAGCAGGTATTTGTCCGGCATGTCACTCGGTGCCGGCAATCGTCATGTTGTCGATCAGAATCGATCCGCAGCGCACGCTGCCGCGCGGGTCGATATCATTACCGATCTCGACGATACCCTTGAACATATCTCGCAGGTTGGCGGCGATGGTAACTTCTTCGACAGCATGGCCGAGCTCGCCGTTTTCGACCCAGAACCCGGCCGCGCCGCGCGAATAATCCCCGGTTACGGTGTTAACCCCATGCCCCATCAGTTCGGTGACCAGGAACCCGCGATGCATCGCGGCCAGGCATTCGTCGAAGGATTTACCGGTGTCGTCAAGCACCAGGTTATGTACGCCGCTGGCGTGGCCGGTCGATTGCAGCCCCAGCTTGCGCGCCGAGTAACTGTCCAGCAGGTAATGCTGAATCACGCCATCCGCCACCAGGCTGCCGGCACGCGTTGCGACGCCTTCAGCATCGAAATTAGCGGAACCCAGCGCCTGCGGCATGAACGGGTTTTCATGTAGTTGCACGAAATCCGGGAACACCTGCTCGCCCTCGGCCCCCAGCAGGAAACTGGCCTTACGATACTGCGCGGCACCGCCAATCGCGGCGGTGAAATGTCCGATAACGCCACGCGCCAGTTCCGGCACAAACATTACTGGTGCCTGCTGGGTTTTAAGCTTGCTCGCGTCGAGCCGGCGTATCGTGCGTTCGGCAGCGGTTTCGCCGACACTGCGGGCGCTGGCGAGATGGTCGGGATTGCGCCCGACGTCATACCAGTAATCGCGCTGCATATTGCCGTTCGACTGGCCCACGACGGAACAACTTATGCTATGCCGCGTTTTGTGCTGCGCCTGCAGAAATCCGTGCGAATTGCCATACACCGATACGCCCGCATTCAAATCCACCGAAGCGCCCTCCGAGTTGACGATGCGTGGGTCGTAACCGAGCGCCGCGTTTTCGCACTCCAGGGCCAGGTCTATAACCGCCTGGGGTTCCAGGTTCCAAGGATGATACAGGTCGAGCTGATGCATTTCGGTTGCCATTAATTCAGCGTCGGCCAGACCGGTGCAAGGATCCTCCGAGGTATGGCGAGCGATATCACAGGCGGCCTCCACCGTTTTCCTGATCGCGTCAGGATCCAGGTTCGAGGTGCTGGCGCTGGCTTTATGACGGCCAAAATAAACGCTGATACCGAGACCGTTATCCTGCTGATGCTCGATAGTTTCGACCGATCCCATGCGCGTGGCAACCGACAGGCCCTGCGATACCGACAGTCCGGCTTCGACCTGGGTTGCGCCCTTGTCCTGCGCCATATCGAGGGCTTCGGCGACGATCTTTTTAAATGATTCCGCGTGCGGAAATGCTAACATGCTGTCTTTTTCAAGTTTCATCCGCGCATTTTATCCCAGACTGTTATGGAAAACGAAGCAGAGTTTGACGAAATCGAGTATGTCAGCAAGAGTCAACTCAAGCGGGAAAGCCACGCGCTGCAGGACCTCGGTAAAAGACTCGCTTCCCTGTCGGACGATCTGCTGGCGCGCATCCCGCTGGATGATCAGCTGCTGGAAGCTATTGCGCTGGCAAAGCGAATCCAGAACAAGCGCAGCGCGCTCAAGCGCCACTACCAGTTTCTCGGCAAACTGCTGCGCGCGCGTGATCCCGAGCCCATTATCGCGGCGCTTGCCGAAATCGATCAGGAGAGTCAGCAATCGATCCAGCGCCACCATCGGGCCGAACGCTGGCGCGATCGTATCATCGATCAGGGCTTCGACGCCATCGAGGCGCTGCTCGAGGAAGTCGAGCGCGCCGACCGCCAGAAACTGCGTCAATTATGGCGCAATCATAAAAACGCCCCGACCGACGCCAGGCGCACCCACAACGCCCGCCTGATCTACAAGGAAATCAAGCAGGCCCTGGATTCCTGATCGAGACGCCTGGGAGGACACTGGTTCCCTCGATCGGGATGACGCCAGATCGCTTCGAAGGGGTCAGAGCAAAATTGCCGTCAGGTTTTGGGGCGGTAGAAATACGACAACTGGCAATTTTGGTCTGACCCCAAGCGTCCAGGCTTTGGGAAACCCGGGGTCAGACCAAAAATTTCGGCGATAACCTTTCTAGCTGCACCTGCCGTACCGAAATTTTTGCTCTGACCCCATCGAAGCGACCTGGAATGATGCCAGTTCTACTCTTTACTGGCGGGGATGATCGGGGTCTGGCAGTCGACGTCGGCGTTTTGCGCGCGGTTGCGCAGGAAGTGATCCATCAGCACGATCGCGAGCATGGCTTCGGCAATCGGCGTCGCGCGAATACCGACGCAGGGATCGTGTCGCCCCTTGGTGCGGATGTCGGCCGCGTTGCCGTCCACATCGACGGTTTTGCCCGGCAAATGGATACTGGAAGTCGGTTTAAGCGCGATGTGCACCAGCAGGTCCTGTCCCGAGGTGATACCGCCCAGGGTACCGCCGGCGTGGTTCGACAGGAAACCCTCGGGTGTAATCTCGTCGCGGTTTTGCGTGCCCTTGAGCTCGACACTTCCGAAACCGGCGCCGATCTCGACGCCCTTGACCGCGTTGATACTCATCATCGCGTGCGCGATATCGGCGTCGATGCGATCGAAAATCGGTTCGCCGAGTCCCGGCGGAACCCCGCTTGCGACCACGGAAACCCTGGCGCCGATCGACTCGCCCTCCTTGCGCAGCGCATCCATGTATTTTTCCATCTCGGGCACCATCTCGGCATCGGGACAGAAAAACGCATTCTGGTTGACCTGTTCCCAGTCGAACTCGACCGGCTTCAAAGGCCCCAGCTGCGACAGGTAACCACGGACCTGGATACCGCACTTTTCGAACAGGTATTTTTTCGCGATACCGCCCGCGGCGACGCGCATCGCGGTCTCGCGCGCGGACGAACGTCCGCCACCGCGATAATCGCGCAAACCGTACTTGTGCATATAGCTGTAGTCGGCATGGCCCGGGCGAAACAGGTTCATGATCTCGCTGTAGTCCTTCGAGCGCTGGTCCTGGTTATGCACCAGCAGGCAGATCGGGGTACCTGTAGTCCTGCCTTCGAAAGTGCCCGACAGGATTTGCACCGCGTCATCCTCGCGCCGCTGGGTCGTGTGCCGCGAGGTTCCGGGCTTACGCCGGTCGAGGTCTCGCTGCAGGTCGTCCTCGCTGAGCTCGAGCCCTGGCGGACAACCGTCGACAATGCAGCCGATTGCGCTACCGTGACTTTCGCCAAACGAAGTCACCACGAATGATTTGCCGAAACTGTTACCCGACATTTACCTGCCCTTTGTTGAATTCGGTAGAATAAACACTACGTTATATTCGAGATGGCGCATTCTACTAAAAAACTCGGCATGATGTTCACTGCGTCCGCCTGGGTGCTGGCTTTTCTGGTGATGGCGCTCGCTTTTTCAAAAATACTCGATTCGCAAAACAATCCGAACCAGTCAGTTTCAACGCTGCAAACCGGTGAATTCCAGGAAGTCGTATTGACGCGCAGCCGCAGCGGCCACTATGTTTTCGACGGAGAAATTAACCGCCAATCGGTAACCTTCCTGGTCGATACCGGCGCTACGACCACCGCGATACCGGCCCAACTGCAGCGCAGGCTGGGAATCAAGGCCGGCCCTGCGACCTCGGTATCGACCGCGAATGGCGTCACTACCGCCTACCTGACCCGCCTCGATCAGCTCGCCATCGGCGATATCGAGCTCTATGACGTTAACGCCACTATTATCGCGGGCATGGCGGTCGATGAAATCCTGCTGGGAATGAACGTCTTGAAGCACTTCGAGCTGGTGCAGCGCGGAGATCAGCTAATCATTCGACAATATCGCTAAAAGGTCCCTCACCCTGTAGCAGTACAGTTTTTTCTCGATTTTCAGAATTTTTATGAACTTTCTGGAAAAGCGTTTCCTCTAAGTTCTCGTAATGGGGAGTTAACCAGTACAACCAAACGTTCAATAACTTGAGGAAACAACCAATGAATACAGCTAAGAAAACCACCGGAGTCGCACTGGCCGCAGCTGCCGCTGCTATGTTCGCAATTGCACCGATGAGCGCGACCGCGACGGAAAAAGCCGGCAAATGCTTTAACGTCAATTCATGCAAAGGCACCAGCGCCTGCGCAACCGCAACTACCAGCTGTGCAGGTCAAAACTCCTGCGCGGGGCAGGGTTGGGTCAAGCGTACCAAATCAGAGTGTGAAGAAGCGGGTGGTAAGTTCGAAGCCTAGGCTGTCTTTCTCGGCTGGACGAAATGCACCGGCCTAGCCGGTGCATTTTTTTTGCCAGCCCGATACACTCGTAACTAGTCGTACTATAAGATCGTCTCGATGACTGATACCAAACCTTTCCTCGGATTTGGCCTCGGGTTGCGCGCGGAGCATTACCAGGACATCCTCGAGCGCAAGCCGAAAAACATCGACTGGTTCGAAATCCTGAGCGAAAACTATATGATCGATGGCGGTAAACCGCTCTATTTCCTGGATGCGATTCGCCAGGATTACCCGATGGTCATGCATGGCGTATCGATGTCGCTGGGCAGTACCGACGAACTCGATTTCGACTACCTGAAACAGCTCAAGGCGCTGATCGAACGCGTCGAACCGCGCTGGTTTTCCGATCACCTGTGCTGGACCGGGGTCGATCACATGAACCTGCACGACCTGCTGCCGCTGCCCTACACCGAGGAAGCGGTAAGGCACGTCGCCGATCGCATCTCGCGGGTGCAGGATTACATCGGCCGCCAGATGCTGATCGAGAACCTGTCCAGCTATATCACCTATTGCGACGACGCGATGCCCGAGTGGGAGTTCCTGTCCGCGATAGCCGACAGGGCCGACTGCTACCTGCTACTCGACGTCAATAACATCTATGTCAGCAGCTACAACCATCACTATGATCCGATCGAATATCTCGAGGGCGTACCGACGGCCCGAGTCTGGCAACACCATCTCGCCGGACATACCAACGACGGCAACCTGATCATCGATACCCATGATCAGGACGTCATCGACCCGGTATGGGCGCTTTACGAGGAAACCGCAAAACGCTTTGGCCCGGTGTCGACGATGATCGAGCGTGACGGCAATATTCCCGCGCTCGACCAGGTGCTCGCCGAACTCGACCAGGCGCGTGCCGTTGCGGCACCCTACTACCAGTCCTGACGATGGCACGGCTGCGCGATTTACAACTGCGTTTCCAGGACTACCTGGTTGGTGGGTCCGAAGCCATCGAGACCGACATTACCGGCACCGACAACGCGCTGGCCGAGCACCGGCTCGGCACCTATTACAATGCCTACCGCATCCGCCTGATCGACTGTCTTGCGGTCGACTACTCGGCGCTGGAGCAATACCTGGGTCGCGAGTCATTCGAAAACCTGGCGCTCGACTACCTGCGACATTACCCGTCGCGACACCCGTCGGTACGCTGGTTCGGTCAGCATTTACCCGAGTATCTGCGCACTTGCTATCGCGGCGAGGAGCGCGAGTTTCTGCAGGAACTGGCGAGTTACGAATGGGCCCAAACCATCGTATTCGACGCCGCCGACAGCGCTGCGCTATTCCAGCTCGAGGACATGGCGCAGGTCCCGCCGGAAGCCTGGCCAGGGCTGACTTTACAGTTCAAGTCGGCGATGCTGTGGCTGGATCTCTACTGGAATGTTCCCCTGATCGAACATGCCATCGATAGTGCCGCTGAAATACCCGAAAAACAGCGCGCGGCGCAACCGCAGCGCTGGCTCATGTGGCGCCGGGATTTGAAAACCTGCTGGCGCTCGCTCGAGGTTCACGAAGCCTGGGCGATCGAGCAAGCCGCAAATGGCGTAAGCTTTGGTGAAATTTGCGAAGGCCTGCTCGAATGGATCGAAACCGACCAGGTAGCGCTGGTCGCGGCCGGCTTTCTCAAGCAATGGATTAGCGATCAAATGGTAACCCGGGTCGGCAATAACTAACTTGTATTCGATTGATAGTGATAACATATACCGCTTGAAACGGGAGGCCTGTTCCGGCAGGGCTCTCCCGCGCGAGATCGATTCCGTAAGCGCTTAACCTGAGGAACTATCGTCATGCCAAATCTCGACCTCCCATTGAAAGACCTCGATATCTTCCATGGTTTCATTAGACGCCATATCGGTCCCGATCAGGCAGAAGAAACGGCCATGCTGGCTGAACTCGGCCTCGACAATATGGACGAGTTACTCGACAAGGTCGTGCCCGAATCGATCCGGCGGCGCAAGCCGCTCGCGGTCAAGGCCAGTCTTAGCGAACGCCAGGTACTGCTGCGCCTGTACGAGATATCGATTCGCAACCAGCTCTACAAGTCATTTATCGGCATGGGATATTACGGCACGCAGACACCGACCGTCATCGAACGCAACCTGCTGCGTAACCCGGCCTGGTATACCTCCTACACTCCCTACCAGGCCGAAATTTCACAGGGTCGGCTGGAGGCGCTGCTGAACTTTCAGACCATGGTCAGCGACCTGACCGGCATGGAACTGGCCAATGCCTCGGTGCTGGACGAAGCCACCGCGGCGGCCGAGGCCATGGCCATGTGCCATCGCCTGTCGAAAAGCAAGAGCGACGTGTTTTATATCGCCAACACCTGTCATCCGCAGACCATCGAAGTCGTCTGCAACCGCGCCAAGCATATGCATATCAAGTGCGTAATTGGCGACCCCTTTGCCGCGGCCGATAACCCGGAACTGTTCGGCGTACTGCTGCAATACCCCTGCTCCACCGGCGAGGTTCAGGACTATCGCGACCTGGTGGCGAAGATTCACGACAAGAAGGGCCTGGTTGCAGTCGCGGCCGACCTGTTGAGCCTGACGCTGTTGACGCCGCCCGGGGAATTCGACGCCGATATCGTCGTCGGCAGCTCACAGCGCTTCGGCGTACCGCTCGGTTACGGCGGTCCGCACGCGGCGTTCATGGCCACCCGCGACGCCTACAAGCGCTCGCTGCCCGGTCGCCTGATCGGGGTTTCGAAAGATACTCGCGGGCAGCCTGCATTGCGCCTCACGCTGCAAACCCGCGAACAACATATCCGCCGCGAAAAGGCGACCAGTAATATCTGTACCGCGCAGGCGCTGCTGGCGATCATGGCCAGCATGTACGCTGTCTACCACGGCCCCGCCGAAATTCGCCGCATCGCGCAGCGCGTACATCGGCTTACCGTGCTGCTGGCCGAGGGCCTGCGCGAGCTCGGCGTCGAAGTCAACACCGAACACTATTTCGACACTATTACCGTCAATACCGGTAACGCGACCGAGTTCATCATGGCCGCGGCGCGCTCCAAGAAAATGAACCTGCGCCAGGTCGACTCGCACACGGTTGGCATTTCGCTGGACGAGGTCTCGACCCGCGGCGACGTTACCCGCCTGTACGATGTTTTCACCCAAGACCACGGCAGGGATGTCTCGATCGACGAGCTGGATTCAAAGATCAGCAGCGCGCTGCCGGAAAAGCTGATTCGCAGCAGCGGCTACCTGACCCATCCGGTATTCAACAGTCACCATTCCGAGACCGACCTGATGCGTTACATGCGCAAACTCGCCGACAAGGACCTGGCGCTCGATCGCAGCATGATCCCGCTCGGTTCCTGCACCATGAAACTGAATTCTGCCACCGAGTTGATCCCTGTAACCTGGCCCGGCTTCGGGCGCATTCACCCGTTCGTGCCGCTGGACCAGGCGCAGGGTTACCAGCAATTGATCGTCGAACTGGAGCAAATGCTGTGCGCCTGCACCGGTTATGACGCGATTTCGCTGCAGCCGAACGCGGGCTCGCAGGGCGAATACGCCGGCCTGCTGGCGATCAAGTCCTACCACGAGAGCCGTGGCGAGGGTCATCGCGATATCTGCGTGGTGCCGGCTTCGGCGCACGGCACCAACCCGGCCTCGGCGCAAATGGCGGGCATGAAAGTGGTTCTGGTCGGCAGCGCGAAAAACGGCAATATCGATCTCGACGATTTGAGGGCCAAGTGCGAAAAACACAGCGATAACCTCGCCGCGATCATGATCACCTACCCCTCGACCCACGGCGTATTCGAAGATACCGTGCGCGAGGTCTGCCAGGTCGTCCACGACCATGGCGGTCAGGTATATATCGACGGCGCCAACATGAACGCGATGGTCGGCGTCTGCGCGCCCGGCAAGTTCGGTGGCGACGTATCGCACCTCAACCTGCACAAGACCTTCGCCATTCCGCACGGCGGCGGCGGCCCGGGTGTCGGACCGATCGGCGTCAAGGAACACCTCAAGCCCTTCCTGCCGTCGACCAGTCAAAACCATAACGGCGGCATCAACAAGGTTGCAGCCGCACCGTTTGGCAGCGCCGGAATACTGCCGATCAGCTGGGCCTATATCTCGCTGCTGGGGCGCCATGGTTTGCCCCAGGCCACCGCGATCGCCATCCTGAACGCCAACTACATCGCGCAGCGACTCAAGGACCATTTTCCGATTCTCTATACCGGCCCCAACGGGCTGGTGGCGCACGAATGCATTATCGATACCCGCGTGGTCAAGGAGTTTGCCAGCGTAGACGATATCGCCAAGCGGCTGATCGACTATGGATTTCATGCGCCGACCATGTCGTTCCCGGTGGCAGGAACCTTGATGATAGAACCGACCGAGTCCGAATCGAAGGAAGAGCTCGATCGTTTTTGCGAGGCGATGATCGCCATCCGCGGCGAAATTCGAGACATCGAAGAGGGCCGCATGGATCCCGACGACAACCCGTTGAAGAATGCGCCACACACCATCGACATGGTTTGCGGCGACGAATGGAACCACGCCTACAGCCGCGAACAGGCGGCCTTCCCGCTGGCGAGCCTGCGCGACTGCAAGTACTGGTCGCCGGTGGGGCGCGTCGACAACGTGTTTGGCGACACCCACGTGATCTGTTCCTGTCCGCCGCTGTCAGCATACGCCGAGGAGGAAGCTTAAACAGGTGATAACTCGGCGCTTTCGGAAACAACGCTGGTGCCAGTAATCGCTTATTCTGGACTAATACTCCGAGCGGCTTGTGAGGTAGCATTGCCCAATGGCGATTAGCGTGTTTGACTTGTTTTCGATCGGTATCGGACCCTCGAGTTCGCATACCGTGGGCCCCATGCGGGCGGCGCAGCAGTTCACGGCAACGCTGAAGACAGATGGGTTGCTGCCGCGGGTGGCGAGCGTCAGTGCCGATCTCTACGGTTCGCTCGGGGCCACCGGCAAGGGACACGGCAGCGACAAGGCGGTGATGCTGGGGCTGGAAGGCGAACTGCCGGAAACCATCGATACCGATAGCGTCGAGGCTCGGCTCGATACGATCCGCTCGCGCCAGCAACTGAACCTGTTCGCCGAACACCCGGTTGCCTTCGACGAGGCCGAGCAATTGCTCATGCATCGCAAGAGAACCCTGCCGTTTCACTCCAACGGCATGACCTTTCACGCTTACGATAGCCAGCAGAACGAAATTCGCAGCGCCACTTTTTACTCGGTAGGCGGTGGTTTCATCGTCGACGAGAGCGCGGCCGGCGCCGATCGTATCGTCGTCGACGACACCCCGCTACCCTATCCGTTTACCACCGCGGTCGATTTGCTGATTCATTGCGCCAATCATAACCTGCGCATCAGCGACGTGATGCTGGAAAACGAAAAGGCCTGGCGTGACGAGGCCGAGATTCGCGAGGGCCTGCTCGGGATCTGGAAGGTGATGCAGACTTGCGTCAAGAACGGCTGCCGCAACGAGGGCATACTGCCAGGCGGCATGAAGGTAAAACGGCGCGCCGCCGACCTGTACCGCAAGCTCAGCAGCACGCCGCACATGACTTACAAGGACCCGCTGACAACGCTGGACTGGGTCAACCTGTGGGCGCTGGCGGTCAACGAGGAAAACGCGGCCGGCGGGCGGGTCGTCACCGCACCCACCAACGGCGCGGCCGGAATTATTCCGGCGGTGATGCACTATTACCAGCACTTTTACCCCGCCGCGGACGACGACGGCATCGTGCGTTTTTTACTGACCGCGGGTGCTATCGGAATTCTGTACAAGGAGAACGCGTCGATCTCGGGCGCCGAGGTCGGTTGCCAGGGCGAGGTCGGCAGTGCCTGTTCGATGGCGGCCGGCGCGCTCACCGAGGTCATCGGCGGCACGCCGGAGCAGGCCGAAAACGCGGCCGAAATCGGCATGGAGCACAATCTCGGATTGACCTGCGACCCGGTCGGCGGCCTGGTGCAGGTGCCCTGCATCGAGCGCAACGCGATGGCATCGGTCAAGGCGATCAACGCCGCGCGCATGGCGATGCGCGGTGACGGCACGCATTTCGTGTCGCTCGACAAGGTCATCAAGACCATGCGCGAGACCGGCGCCGACATGAAAACCAAGTACAAGGAAACCGCGCGCGGTGGTCTCGCGGTGAATATCATCGAATGCTAAGC
>CAMYON010000002.1 GCA_947260025.1 uncultured Gammaproteobacteria bacterium | reverse complement strand
GTAAGTCGTGATCAGGTTGTCTTCCGAGGTCACGGTTACCATGTCGCCGCTTTCCATCGGGCGCGCGATCAAATCACGCAGATCGCCGTGACTGTCCCGCTCGAGCAGTCCCTGGTCGGCGAGCCAGGAATCGTTGAAGGACTTGTTGAGGTACTTGTTGCCGGTATCGCAGGCGAATGTCAGCACCCGTTTGGGCTCGGTTTGTTCGTTGCAATAACGCAACGCCGAGGCTAGCAGCGTGCCGGTCGACGATCCGGCGATAATGCCTTCCCGCAACAACAGTTCGCGCTGGGTCTGAAACGCCTCCTTGTCGCCGATCGAGTAACCTTTTTTAACCAGGCTGATATCGCAGATCGGCGGCATGAAATCCTCGCCGATTCCCTCGACCAGCCAGGAGGAGGCTTTCGGGGTTTTGCCGGTGTTAATCGTATCGGCCAGAATCGAGCCTACCGGGTCGGCGACGATCATTTCGAGATCCGGTAGAACCTCGTGAAAATACTTGCCGAGGCCGGTAACCGTACCGCTGGAACCGACGCCGACCACGATCGCGTCGAGCTTGCCATCCATTTGCCGATAGATTTCCGGGCCGGTGTCGACCATGTGCGTCTTGGGGTTATTGGGATTCGAAAACTGGTCGATGAAATAGGAATTCGGTATTTCGGCGGCGAGCCTTTTGGCGTAATCCTGGTAATACTCGGGGTGCCCCTTTTGCACATCGGAGCGGGTCAGCCGTACGTCGACCCCCATCGCGCGGATATGGCGGATCTTGTCCGGGCTCATCTTGTCGGGGATCACCAGGATTAACTTGTAACCTTTTTGCGCGGCGACCAGGCCTAGCCCGAGGCCGGTATTACCGGCGGTAGCCTCGATGATGGTTCCGCCGGGCTGGATTTTTCCTTCCTTCTCGGCGGCCTCGATCATGCTGACGGCGATGCGGTCCTTGATCGATCCGCCAGGGTTCTCGGACTCCATCTTGATATAAAGTTCGCAGGGGCCGGTGTCGAACTTGCTGAGTTTGAGAACTGGCGTGTTGCCAATCAGTTCGAGTACTGAGTTAACAATTTCCATCGTTGGTCACCATGGTTGGATTAGGAGCTGGCCTGATTATAACTGACCCGGTAATCGGCGAGCGCGATCCATTCGGGATCGATCTCGATTCCCCAACCGGGTTTGTCGGACAATAACACGTTGCCGTCCCTGATTTCGAATCCTGGACTGAAAATACGATTTTGCCAGGGGTAGTAATCGCTGCCTTCGATCGAAAACTCGACGTACTTGCCGGCATTTTCGATCGCCGCCATGAAGTGGATCGAAAACAGCGTGACCAGGCTCAGGTTGGCGGAGTGCAGGGTGCAGGGAAGGCCCGCTTGCCTGGCATAATCAGCCACTTCGAGGGTGCGCGTAATGCCGCCCATGTAACAGATATCGGGCTGCACCACGTCCACTGCGCGGCTGTCGATCATTTGCTTCCAGACAATCATGTTATTGTCCTGTTCGCCGCCGGTGACATCGATATCGAGCGCCGCGGTAACCTCGCGAGTCCAGTCGAGCTCCCAGTAGGGGCAGGGCTCTTCGTAGTGGCTGACGCCATAGTCCTGCAGCATATGTCCGACCTCGATCGCTTTTTTCGGGGTATAGCCGCTGTTGGCGTCGACCATTAACGTGACCTCGTCACCCAGCGTTGCGCGCATGGTCCTGACAATCTCCTCGGTGCGTCCCGGCCACTGGTCGATATCGTGCCCGCACTCGGCCGCGATGCGAAATTTGAATGAGTGGTAACCAAATTGTTCGCGCAGCGCGAGCATGCGCTCGGCTTCCTGCTGCGGCGTGATATCGCGCCTCATGCTGGAAGCATAAACCGGAAATTCCGAGGCGTTGCCGCCCAGCAGCTGGTGCACGCTCTGGCCGGCGCGCTTGCCGCGGATATCCCACAGCGCGGTGTCTACCCCGCACAGGGCGCGATACAGGTAGGTGCCCTGGAACTTGTGCTCCCGATCGAGCACCTGCTGGGTGACGGCGTCGGTATCGCTCGCATCCATGCCGAGCACGTGACAGGCAACCTGGCGGTGCACGACCTCCGCGGTCAGATCGGCATGATAAGGCGAAACCTGTCCCCAACCCTCGTCTCCTTCATCGGTGCGCACCCTGACCAGCGACACGTAGGGCGTGGCAAAGGTCTCGATGCTGGAGATAAGCATGGGGCAGTTTGCCTTATAAGCCGTCCAGCGCCTGTTTCAGATCGGCGATCAGGTCTTCCGCGGATTCGAGTCCGGTGGACAGCCGCACCAGGCCATCGGTGATGCCGGCGGCCATGCGCTCTTCGCGCGGCATGTCGGCATGGGTCATGGTGACCGAGTGCGTCACCAGCGATTCCACCGAGCCGAGGTTTTCCGCGAGGCTCCAGAGCTGGAGCGTGTCCATCAATTTCTTGCCAGACTCGACGCCGCCATGGACTTCGAACCATAACATCGAGCCGTGGCCGCTGGCCTGGGCGTCGGCGAGTGCCTTCTGCGGGAAGGATTCGAGGCCGGGGTAGCAAACCTGGTCGACGTTGGGGTGGGTTTCGAGGAACCGGGCGACCTTGAGCGCGTTGGCCGACTGCGCTTCGATGCGGGTGCTCATGGTCTTGATGCCCTGCAGCGTGTAAAACGCCACCATCGGTGTCATGTTGCTGCCGAGGCAGTTGCGCACGAACATGATTTGTTCGAGATGATCCTTGTTGGCCGCGCTGATCGAGCCGCCCACGCTGATATTGTGGCCCTCCATGAACTTGGTCGTGCTGTGCAGGGTGATGTCCGCGCCCAGCTCTAGCGGGCGCTGGTAGTAAGGCGTCAGAAAGGTATTGTCGACCACGTGCGGAATGCCGTGCGCCTTCGCGACCTCGGAAACCGCCGCGATATCGGTTAGCTTGAGCGTTGGGTTGGCCGGCGTTTCGGTAAAAATCAGCTTGGTATTGTCGCGGATCGCGTTTGCAACGTTTTTCGGGTCGGCGGTATCGACGAAGCTGCATTCGAGCCCCCAGCGATTCAGCACCTTGGTCGAAACGCGGTGGGTGCCGCCGTAGACCACGTCCGACAGGATGACGTGATCGCCGCTGCCGACCATGCCCATGATGGTGCAGCTGGTGGCCGCCATGCCGGTCGCAAAACACAGGCTGCCGGCACCGCCTTCGAGCGCGGTAATCTTTTCTTCCAGCGCGGATACGGTTGGATTGCCGGAACGGCTATAGGAATAGCCCTTTTCCAGGTACTGATCGACCGATTCCTGCACGTAAGTCGTGGTCTGGTAGATCGGCGTCAGAATGGCGCCGGTAACCGGATCGGGCCTGACGCCGGCACGTACTTCGCGTGTTTTGAAATGTTGTTTATCGTTGCCGCTCATCGGGTTCCCCAGGTTATTGGATTGCAAAAGACGGCAATTCTAGCATTAGTAAGACAAATTAAAAAAGGCACGATGTTTAGTGCTGGCACTGGCCAGGTCAATCTTGCAAAATGCCCGCTATGGCCGCCGAAATCTATCCGCGTTACCGGCATTCCACCTGCCCGCATGATTGCCCCAGTACCTGCGCGCTGGAGGTTGAACTGCTCGATGCCAACCGGATTGGACGGGTCGTCGGCGCCCGCGACAACAGTTACACCGCCGGCGTCGTCTGTGCCAAGGTAGCCCGTTACGCCGAGCGAATTCACCATCCCGATCGTCTAGGGCAACCGTTGAAACGTCGCGGTACCAAGGGGCAGGGGCGTGGGGCGTTCGAGGCTATCGGCTGGGAACAGGCGCTGGACGAGGTCGCCGAAGGTTTCGCGCTGGCGATGCAAAAACACGGTGGCGAAACCCTGTGGCCATACCACTATGCCGGCACCATGGGCCTGATCCAGCGTGACAGCATCGAGTTATTCCGTAATCTGTTAAAAACCTCGCGCCAGCATTCGACTTTTTGCATCACGCTGGCTGACGCCGGCTGGATCGCCGGCACCGGCGTCAAGCGCGGCTCCGACCCGCGGCAAATGGCGGCAAGCGACCTGATCGTGATCTGGGGCGGTAACCCGGTGTATACCCAGGTCAACGTCATGCAGCATGTTGCAAGGGCCCGCCGCGAGCGTGGCGCCAAACTTGTCGTGATAGATCCTTACCTGAACGCCACCGCAAAAAAAGCCGACCAGCACCTGATGCTGCGCCCAGGGACCGACGGCGCTCTCGCCTGCGCGGTGATGCACCAGCTGTTTGCCGACGACCTGGTCGACCGCGAGTATCTCGAGCAATATTGCGATGTCCCGGACGAACTCGAACCACACCTGCAATCGCGATCGCCGGCCTGGGCGTCTGAAATCACCGGTCTCGCGGTCGATGAAATAATCGAGTTTGCCCGGCTTTACGGCCATACACCGCGCAGTTTTCTGCGTCTCGGTTACGGCTTCACCCGCTCCCGCAACGGCGCCGCCAACATGCATGCCGCCACCTGCCTGCCCGCGTTAACCGGCGCCTGGCGCTACCCGGGGGGCGGTGCGCTTTATTCGAATAACGGCATGTACGGTATCGATCAAACCACGATCAAGGGCCTGGACGTACTCGATGGCAGTACCCGGGTGCTGGACCAGTCGCGTATCGGTGACGTGCTCTGCGGTAATCCTGACGATCTGCAGGGTGGGCCGCCGGTAACCGCGCTGATGGTGCAGAATACCAACCCGGTAGTGGTAGCGCCCGAAACTCGCAAGGTATTGCAGGGATTTGCCCGCGATGACCTGTTCGTCTGCGTGCACGAACAGTTTATGACCGAAACCGCGGCAATGGCGGATATCGTGCTTCCAGCGACGATGTTTCTCGAGCACGATGATTTTTACCAGGCGGGAGGTCATACCCATGTGCAGGCGACGCGCGCGCTGGTGAATCCGTTTGCCGAATGCCGCAGCAACCACTGGGTGTTGGGCCAGATCGCAGACAGGCTTGGTTTCCGTCATGACGGTTTCGACAAGACTGCGCGTGAGTTGATAGACCAAAGCCTGCGGGCCAGCGGGTTGCCCGATGAAGAAGCGCTGTATCGCGACCATTGGGTCGATTGCGCGCACTCCTTCGAAACCAGTAATTTTTTGGACGGTTTCGCAACCCCCGATCGACGTTTTCATTTCAAACCCGAGTGGAGCAGGGTCGGGCCCGATTACCAGGCTATGCCACTGTTGCCCGATCATATGCCGGTGGCCAATGAAACCGACGACCAGCATCCGTTTCGCCTGGTAGCCGCGCCGGCGCGACAGTTTCTTAACACCAGTTTCACCGAGACCCGAACCTCGCAGCGCGCCGAGGGTCGACCCACGCTATTGCTGCGTGGCGACGATGCCGCCAAACTCGGGATCCGGGACGGCGATCTCGTTCGCGTCGGCAACCGCCTGGCGGATATTTTACTGCACGCCAGCATTTACGACGGCATGCAGGGCGGGGTGGTCATTATCGAGAGCATCTGGCCCAACGCGGCTTTCGTCGATGGGCTGGGTGTCAATGCGCTGGTCTCGGCCGAACCCGGCAAGCCCAACGGCGGCGCCATTTTTCACGATACCGCGGTCTGGATCAAACCCGAGGCAGGAGCAGCGACATGAGCGAGCATGAAAAACTGGATTACGTCGAGTACCCGGCTGCCAACATCGAAACCACGCGTGCATTTTTTAGCGAGGTATTCGGCTGGAGTTTCGAAGAATTTGGCCCTGACTACTGCGCCTTTTCGAAACAGGGTCTGGATGGCGGTTTCTATCGCTCCGAACTCTACTCGAGCACGCGCAACGGCTCCGCGCTGCTGGTATTCTACAGCGCGGACCTGGAAGCCACACTGCTAAAAATAGAACGTGCCGGGGGACGCATCGAGAAGCCGATATTTGTTTTTCCGGGCGGGCGCCGGTTCCATTTTTGCGAGCCCAGCGGCAACGAGTTCGCCGTGTGGTCGGATAAATCGAAATGACCCGGTGCCTGAGGCCGAGAACTAAAGGGGGAGGAAAATTGTGAGGACTGCACAACAGGCGCTGGACGCCTTGCTCGAGGGTAACCGCCGGTTCGTGGCCGAGGTCCAGGACCAGGCCCTGCAATCGGAAGCCGCGCGCCGCTACCGCCTGGTACCGCGCCAGGAACCGTTCGCCATTATTATCGGTTGTTCCGATGCGCGGGTGCCGGCTGAAATCGTTTTCGACCAGGGTCTCGGCGACCTGTTCGTGATCCGGGTTGCCGGCAATATCATCGCGCCGTCACAGGTTGGCAGCGTCGAATTCGCGGTCGAGCGCTTCGGCACGCCGCTGGTGGTCGTGCTGGGCCACTCCGGCTGCGGCGCCATCCAGGCAACCCTCGAACAACTGGAGCGCCCGAGCGAGAACCGTTCGCCGAACCTGAGATCGATTGTCGATCGCATTCGGCCCTCGGTGCAGTCCCTGCTCGACGCCGGCCTGCAGCTCGATTCCGAACAGCTGGTGGAACAGGCGGTGCGTGCCAACATCCGGGTCTCGGCCAACCAGTTACGGCATGGCTCGGAAATTCTGGAAAAGCTGATCGCCAGGGACCAGTTGCGGGTGGTCGGCGCCGAGTATTCGCTCGAAACCGGCAGCGTGGACTTTTTCGATTTTGACCGCTGAAGCGATGTCGCAGACTATCGAATCGCTGCGGCCGCTGCTGCAAACCCGGTTACCTGATTTCAATCAACTACGCGCCGAGGCCGTCGAGCTGGCGGGACAGGTTAGCATCGGGCAATCTGCATTTCTGCATAAATTCGGTATCGCGTCAGAACTGGAATACAAGCGGCAGGCAATGCGAGACGGCCGGATCATGTACCACGCCCATATTGGCATGAACGACATCGATACGACCGCTGCCGCGCTGCGCAAGATTCATCACGAGCTGGGCAACCGGGAGTACTACCTCGATCGTGCCGGGTTCGCAATCGATCGCCGCATGGGTCTGCCGGCGGACAGGCGAGCCGCGGCGGCGGCCGAGACCGGGCCGATGTTAACGCGGCAGTATGACTGGGACGCGCTGGCGCAAGCGGCGCCGATACAGCCGCACCTGGGCGACTTCATGATCGGCCAGCCGGCTTCGGTCGCCAACACCCTGCAGGCGCTGCGCATCGGCTGCACCACGATCGGTAACCTGTCGCAGTATTTTACTTTCGAGGCGCCGGGCTGGTCCGATGCCGCGGAAACCGCGGCGCAGACTTACCAGGCCATGGCGATAATGGGCGCATTACGCGACCGTGGCACGATGCTGCATTCCTACCTCGAAGACGGCTATGGAGCCCTGTTTCGACACTGCGCTACCGTCGCGGCCTGGGCGATGCTGGAACGCTACATCGTAGAGGAGTTGATCGGTGCACGCCTGAGCCACTGTATCGGTGGACTGACCAGCGATCCGGTGAAGCGAGCGGGCTGGGTGCTGGCACTGCATCGAATCCACCAGGGCCAGCAGGTGGGCTCGATGATCTACGGGGATACGATTTCTTTCGGTCATGAATTCGAGCAGAACCGGGCGTTGACCGCGGAGTACCTGTTGTGGGATATCCTGATCCAGATGCACGCGCCCAGCGGTCACGCGGTGTTGCCGTTACCGGTCACCGAGGCGATTCGGATTCCTTCTGCCGAGGAAATTATCGAGGCGCAGCTATTCGGGAGGCGGGTGGAAGCAAGCGCGCGCCGGCTTTACCCGCATGTTGATTTCTCCGCGGCGCAGAGCTTCGCCGACGAGGTTTGCCGGCAGGGCAACGAAATCTACCACCGGGCGCTCGATGGTTTGCGCGATGTTGGCGTCGATACCGCCAACCCGTTACAAATGCTATTCGTGCTCAAGAAAATGGGCGCACAGCGCTTCGAACGCTTGTTTGCATCGGAACTCGACGCCAACGCCGCCACCGGTACCGATATCTACCACATGTCACAGCAGGTCATCGACGAGCATCGTCCGCTGTTCGCCGCCCCGGGTTTACGTGACCGCGTCAAGGATAAATGTTTCTTGATCGCTTCCAGCGACGTGCATGAACATGCGGCCGGTGCCCTGGCACAGCTGCTCGGGGAAACCGAGGCGAAAGTCGTCTACCTCGGTGCCGAGCAGGATCCCGGCGACCTGGTTGCAGCCTTGCGCAACAATCCCGCCGATGTCCTGCTGCTCAGTACCCATAACGGTATGGCGCTCGAGTACGCACAGCAGTTAAGACGGCAGCTCGACGAGGCGCAATTGTCGGTGCCGGTGATTATGGGCGGTGTTTTGAACCAGAAGATCGAGACCCAGGCGCTGCCGGTTCCCGTGCTTGACGAACTCAAGGCCCTGGGCATGCACCCCGCAGCGGCGTTACCGGCCTTGACCCGGCTGCTGGAGTTTAAATCCTGATCGCCTGCCGGGCGCAGATCGCGTTGCGCCACCCACCTGTGCGCGATTACCCGGCCTGTCAGCGATAAGGCTGGAGCGCGCGCCAGTTGAGCATTGGCGCCGCAGCGCCGATGGTCGCCTGCTGCTGCTGGAATCGCCGAAACAGGGCAGGCGGTGATTGATGGGGTCCGCCGAGCGCCTCGAAGATAGCAATTTCCGAATCGGCGGCTTTTTCACCGCCGATGAAAACCGCGTCGCCGGTTTGGCACAGCGTTTCGAGGCCCCGGTAGTAGCGCGCGCGCTGCTCTAGCAGGAATTCACGGGCGCGCTCGAACGCTGCCTCGTCGTCGCTGCTAATCGTAACCCGGTTATGCGGGTCGATGCCGTAGGGATTGAGATGGCCGTAAACCAGGATTTCGCCATCGATGTCCGGGTTGGTGTCGAAGTAGCCTTCGACCGTGTCAACGTAGTCACGGTTGATATGCCAGATTTGCTGCACGCTGCGAAAGACCGCATCCGCGCCGATCCGAATGTTTGCATCGCTGTGGTTTTTGTAAACCAGCCGGCCGCCGGGTGTTTGCATGCGGGCCTCGTAGGGTATGGCCTCGCGCAGCGCCCGCATTTCTTCCGGGTCGGTAAAAACCTCGGCGTGTTCCAGTGCAACTCCCGCGATGGTGAATTCGCCGGCCGGATGCTCGTCGCAGATGTCGGTTAGAAACTCGTCGATCGAGCGCTGGCTGAAGCCGTTGACGAAGATCAGGCCGTCGGCGTTGGCAGCGTCACATTTTTGTTGCAGGTCCTGTGCCCGTGCGGCCATCGGATTTTTACCGACGGCGCGCAGCAGCGGGCGCATCGAGCTGGTGCTGACATGCTCGAGCCCGAGAATCAGGTCGTCCTGATTGGCGGCGGAGCTGGCCCCGTTTCGATCCAGCTCGAGATAGCAATACGCCGACAGTCGGTCCAGCAGCCGGGCAATATCGTCGGGATGGTTGGAGACCGGCAGCGCGAAGGCCACTTCATTATCCGGGAAGCGGTAGTAGGCACAGCGCACCGCGGTGACTATACCGCTCCAGCCGTAGCTGCCGGCGTAGCCCTGCAGATCCTCGCCGATAATGTTGCAGACTGCATCGCCATCGAATATCGCGGCCCCGACCACGCTGTCGCTAAAATAACGACGCTGCGGGCCCATACCGCCAGTCATGAAGGTGGCCCCTACCGCCGCATACAGGTAGCTGGTCAGATCGGCACCCGGGACCTTGAAATTGTGTCCCAGTTGCTGCGCCAGCGCCTGGTTCAGCTGTCCCAGCGTGATGGCAGCACCGGCTGCCACCTGCTGTGTCTGCAGGTCGATGACGATTTGGTCGAGCTCCAGGTCGGCCAGCTTCGGCGCGGTGTCGAGCGTGACCCGCGGAACCGCCGGCGGATCGAATCTGAGCCCGATTACCGTGCCTGGCGGATGGCTGGGACCAGGCGCCTGGAATATGCCCCCGCCGCAGGAAGTGCCGGACATCGGCAACAGGTAGATATCCTGCCCATGGATTTGACGCAATTCCGCCACGGCGCTGGCCAGGCTGCCGTGAACCGGGTAGGCGACATCGAACTGAATCGCGTTGTTTTCGCCGTCCAGCGCCTGCTGGAATGGATTACCCAGGGAAGAGGGCATGCGATTTCCTATGCCGCCTTGCGGGCTTCCAGCGATGCCACCAGCTTCTTCTCCAGTTGCTCCAGTATCGACTGGTCGGTTATAGCTTTTCCGTTCGGCGTGGTGAGGTAAAAAATGTCGTCGATTTTTTCACCGAGGGTCGAGATCTTGGCATGGGTGATATCGATATCCATTTCGGCAATGACATTGGCGATGACCGACAACAGTCCGGGCATGTCCAGCGCACTGATTTCCATTACCGTTCGACCGTTCAGGTAATCCTGCTCGAACTGCACTACGGTGGGGTGATCGAAAGCCTTTAGCTGGCGTGGCTTGCGGGTATTGCTCTGCCCCGTGTAGATAGAGTCGGACATTAATGCCTTTAGCAGGCGTTGTTCTATCCGCCTGATGATATCGGGATCGGTCACTGCCTGGCCGTTATGGTCCTGGATAATAAACGTGTCCATGATCTTCTTGTCGCGCGTGGTAAAGATTTCGGCGTTTAGAATACTCAGGCCCAGCGACCCCAGGGTTCCGGTGACCTGCGAGAAAGCGTGCACAACCTCGTCACCGTAAACAAAAACCTTGGTGTTACTGGTATTGGGCGACTGGCGAATACTGACCAGCCGCGACTCCTGCGGATGGCTAAGTATCGTGTTGACGTGCCATTTGATTTCCAACGGGTGATGGCGCAGGAAATAATCGCCCGGCACGCTGTCGCAAACCGAATTGATTTGCTCGGCGCTAAACGGCAGCTCGGCCATGGCTTCGAAGGCCGCGTCGCGGTTTTCCTGGATGATTTCGTCGATGTCCGGCGTCTGGTCGATACCACGACGGATGACCGCCTTGGTCGCGTTATACAATTGCTTGAGCAGGGCGTCTTTCCAGTTGTTCCACAGTTTCGGGTTGGTGCTGCGGATATCGGCAACCGTGAGCAGGTAGAGATAGTTGAGCATGTTCATACTGCCGACCTGCTGCGCGAATTCGCGCACCACGTCCGGATCGCTGATGTCCTTGCGCTGCGCGGTAACCGACATCAACAGGTGATCGCGCACCAGTTGCGATACGATGCGGGTGTCCTTGCGGTTGAGCTTGTGCTGCACGCAGAACTTGGTCGCTTCCTCGGCGCCGAGCACCGAATGGTCGCCGCCGCGGCCCTTGGCGATATCGTGGAACAGGGCCGCCAGGTAAAGCAGGCAGGGATTCTCCAGCTCGCTGTATACCAGGTTGCAGAACGGGAACTCGTCCTCGTGTATCTTGAGCGCGAAGCGGCGCAGGTTGCGGATTACGAAAATCGTGTGCTGATCGACAGTGTAGGCGTGGAACAGGTCGTACTGCATGCGGCCGGTAATCTTGGCGAAAGCCGGAATATAGGCCGCCAGGAAACCGTAGGAATTCATGCGCCGCATCTGGTGCGTTTGACCGCTGGGTGCGCTCATCAGTTGCATGAACAGGTCGTTAACGGTGTCATCGCCGCGGAATTTGTCGTCGACCAGGTAGAGGTGTTCGCGCACCAGGCGGATGGTCGAGGCGGTAACGCCCTCGCAGCGATCATTCAGCGAAATAATCAAAAACAACTCGATCAGTGCGGGCGGGTAATCCTTGAATACGTCGGGATGCGCCACCTCGATAAAATTGTTGCGCAGATTGAAACGCTCGTTGAGCGGTTTCAGCTTGCGTTGCGAGGCGGTGAGCAGTATTTCTTCCTTGAAAATCTGTAGCAGCATTTCACTCAGGCGCTCGAGCTCCATAATGGTGCGGTAATACTGCTGCATGAATTGCTCGATGGCGAGATTATGTTCGCCCGACTTGAAGCCGAAGTGTGACGCTATTTTTTTCTGGTAATCAAACAACAGCCGGTCTTCGCGGCGGCCGGCGATGCGATGCAGCGCGAACCGCACCCGCCACAGGTGTCGCTGCCCGGCGTCGAGTATTTCGTACTCCGCCTGCGTCAGGAAGCCGTGTTCAACCAGCTCCTTGAACGATTTGTCTCCGAAATGCCGTTTGGCCACCCAGCCGATGATCTGGATATCGCGCAGGCCCCCGGGGCCTTCCTTTATGTTGGGTTCCAGGTTGTAGGCGGTGTCGTTAAAGCGTAGATGCCGTTCATGCTGCTCCTCGAGCTTGGCTTCGAAAAACTTGCGCGAAGACCAGATCTTGCGCGGGCCGATCGCCTTTTGATACTTGTCGTACAGCTTAAGGTCGCCGTAAACCAGTCGAGACTCGATCATGTTGGTCATCACGGTGATGTCGACCTTGCCCTGGCGCACACAGTCCCTGACGGTGCGCACGCTATGGCCGACCTCGAGCCCGATATCCCACAGGAACGTCAGGAACGTCGAGATCTGTTGCTGTTGCGCCTTGTCGGGTTTTTTCTCCAGCAACAGCATCAGGTCGATATCCGAGCCAGGCAGCAGCTCGGACCGGCCGTAACCGCCGACAGCGACCAGGCAACAGTTGCAGCTATCCTGTGCTCCGATGAAATGCAGGAAACAGAATTCGAGCACGCGATCGATCAATCTCGATGTATCGCGAATTAATTGCTCTGCCGGCGTGCCCTGATCGAAATCCTGGTAAATTTGCTCGCGCAGTGTTTTCAGGCCTTCAGCGATGGCCGCGGGCTTCAGCGTCCCTGTGGCCGCGGCCTGCTTCAGAAATGGTTCGAGTGTTTCGAGCACGAAAACTCAGAACCCGAATTCGGGATGCAGCGTCAAGACCTCGAAGCCGGAGTCTGTAACCAGATTGGTGTGTTCCCACTGTGCGGACAGGGCATGGTCCTTGGTGACCACGGTCCATTCATCGGGTAGCAGTTTCACGTATCGCTTGCCGAGGTTGATCATTGGCTCCACGGTAAAGGTCATGCCTGGCTCGAGCATCAGACCGGTACCCGGTTTACCGTAATGCAGAACCTGCGGATCCTCGTGGAACACCCTGCCGATACCGTGGCCGCAATACTCCCGCACCACGCTACAGTTATTCTTCTCTGCATATTGCTGAATCGCGTGACCGATATCGCCCAGGCGGACCCCCGGCTTGATCATTTCGATGCCGATTTTCATGCAGTCGTAGGCGATCCGTGAAATCCGCTGGCCCTGGATGGTGGACTTGCCGACCTGGAACATGCGGCTGGTGTCGCCGTGGTAACCATCCTTGATCACGGTAATGTCGATATTGATGATATCGCCGTTCTTCAACTTCTTCTCGGCCGGAATGCCGTGGCAGACGACATGATTCACCGAGGTGCAGATCGAGCGCGGAAATCCCCGGTAGTTCAGCGGTGCGGGCACCACCGATTGCTGGTTGACCATGTAGTCGTGGCAGATATCGTTGAGCTGCTGGGTGGTAACGCCAGGTTCTACGTGGGGTTCGATCATGCGCAGCACATCGGCCGCCAGGCGCCCGGCAACGCGCATTTTTTCTATTTCTTCGGGGGATTTGATCGTGACGCCCATAAAACTACTGCTGGCTGGTTGTTGAGAATACGGGATTATGGTATAAAGCGCGCGCCCTCGGCAACTGCAGGGGCAAATTAATCGGGGCATCGCAATTTTCGGTGTTCCCTAACGACACACACATGCCGCAACGCGTTCATGGGTGCCTGCGTTTTACCAGAGACAGCAGGTCGTGAGCGTCGGGTATGTGGAGGCTTAACCCAGGATAGCCGCAAACAGGCTGTTCAACAGACATCTGGAGATACTATGTCTAACGTCACCATGCGTGAAATGTTGGAAGCGGGCGTGCATTTCGGTCACCAAACCCGTTTCTGGAACCCTAAAATGGCGCCCTTCATTTTTGGCGAGCGCAACAAGATCCACATCATCAACCTCGAGCAAACCATGCCGCTGTGCAAGGACGCGGTGAATTACCTCGGCAAGGTCGCATCCAAGAAAGGCAAAATCATGTTTGTCGGCACCAAGCGTGCCGCTAGCGATGCGGTCAAAGAGGAAGCCGAGCGTTGCGGTATGCCGTTTGTCAACCACCGTTGGCTGGGCGGTATGCTGACCAATTTTCGGACCGTACGCGCGTCGATCAAGCGTCTCAAGGAGCTTGAAGAGATGGCCGCCAGTAATAGCTACGAAAAGATCAATAAAAAGGAAATACTGCAGCTGTCACGCGAACAGGAAAAGCTCGAGAAGACACTCGGCGGCATCAAGGAAATGAATGGTCTGCCTGACGTGCTGTTCGTAATCGACGTGGGATACGAAAAGATCGCGGTCCAGGAAGCCGCCAAGCTCGGCATTCCAGTGGTCGGTATCGTCGACACCAACAACTCCCCGGATAATGTCGAGTACATCGTACCCGGCAACGATGATTCGATGCGCGCTATTAAACTTTATGCCCGGCTGGTGGCCGACGCCGTTGTCGAAGGTAAGCAAAGTATCGTTGCCGGGGCCGATAGCGACGACGAGTTGATCGAAATCGAAGAGGATGCAGAAACAGTTGCAGCCAGGCCTGCGGTCAAGGTAAGCGCCAAGAAAACACCGGCAACAGCGGCGCAAGCCGAAGCTGAACCAGCGGCTGCAGAGGAGCCGGCAGCTGCAGAGGAAGCACCTGCAGAAGCGCCTGCGCAGAGTGCGGCGGTCGAAGAGGCAGCTACGCCAGCCGCGGCTGATGCTGACGTTGATGAAGGTGCAAAGGATGACTCTACAGCAGCGGCAGAGCCCGTGGCCGAGGAGGAGCCTGCAGCTAAGAAAGCAGCCACCAAGAAGACGGCGACCAAGAAGGCCGCTACCAAGAAGGCCGCTACCAAGAAGTCGGCGACCAAGAAAGCAGCGACCAAGAAGGCGGCGACCAAGAAAGCAGCCACCAAGAAGGCGGCGACCAAGAAGGCCGCTACCAAGAAGGACGCTACTAAGGACTAATTCAGCGCCTGCGAGGTACCGCAGGCTTACTAACGAGGTATTGAAGTGGCTATAACAGCATCTTTGGTAAAAGAACTGCGCGAACGCACCGGTTCGGGCATGATGGAATGTAAGAAAGCCCTGGTTGAAACCGATGGCGATATCGAGGCAGCGGCAGAGCTGATGCGCAAATCGGGTGCTGCCAAGGCGGATAAGAAGGCAGGCCGCGTTGCCGCCGATGGTGCAATCAAGGTATTGGTCAACGCTGACGGCAAGTCAGCGGTGATCCTCGAAATCAACTCGGAAACGGACTTCGTCGCCAAGGACGATAACTTCCAGGCATTCGCCGAAGAAGTCCTGGCGGCAGTTGCCGAGCACAGGCCGGGCACGGTCGAAGAATTGTCATCGCTGACGCTGGGTAGTGGTCAGACTGTCGAACAGGCGCGCCAGGCGCTGATTGCGAAGGTCGGGGAAAACATCCAGGTGCGTCGTTTTGAAATCGTCGAATCCGATGCGTCGATAGCATCCTACCTGCACGGCGACCGTATCGGTGTGCTGATCGACTCCGACGCGGACCCGGACCTGGCGCGCGACATTGCGATGCACGTGGCCGCCGTCAACCCGCAGTTTGTCGACCAGGATTCGGTTCCTGCGGAGTTTGTCGAGAAGGAGAAGGGGATTCTCATTGCACAGGCTGAATCCAGCGGTAAGCCGCCGGAAATCATCGAAAAAATGATTCAGGGCCGACTCAACAAGTTTCTCGCCGAAGTTACGCTGCTGGGCCAGCCTTTTGTCAAGGACCAGGAGCAGACCGTAAGCAAGCTGCTGTCTACCGCCGGCGCCAGGGTTAATCGTTTCGTGCGCTACGAGGTGGGTGAAGGCATCGAAAAGAAAGTCGAGGATTTCGCCGCCGAAGTGGCATCGCAATTAAATTCATGAGCAGCACAGGGCCGCGACCTTCGCGGCCTTTTTTTTGCTTCCAACCCGCGAGGGGTGATGGTTTGTCAATAATGCACTTAAAATGCCTGCATAATGCCGATAAACTGCCCGCGTTAAATTTGCGGGGATCCGTCTCGACAAGTAATCCGAAGCCGGGCTTTTCCAAACAAACCTGACCTGAATCCTATGGTGGCAATCAAACACAAGCGTATCCTGGTAAAACTCAGTGGCGAGGCACTGATGGGTAAACAGGGTTCCGGCATCGATCCGCAGATGATCGGCCAACTGGCGGCCGAGTTGGTGGCAGTGCATGATGCCGGGGTAGAAATCGGTATCGTGGTGGGCGGTGGGAACCTGTTCCGTGGTGCCGGCCTGGCGGCCGCCGGGCTCGACCGGGTAACCGGCGATCACATGGGCATGCTGGCTACCGTAATGAACGCGCTGGCCCTGCAGGACGGCCTGCGGCGCGCGGGTAAAACCGCCGTGGTCATGTCGGGCCTCGCGATGCCCCAGGTCTGCGACTCCTATACCCAGCGGGATGCGCGCCGGCGCATTGCACAAGGTGAAATCCTGATTTTCGCGGCGGGTACCGGAAGCCCGTATTTTACCACCGACACCGGCGCCAGCCTGCGTGCAATCGAGATATGCGCCGATCTGCTGATCAAGGCTACCAAGGTCGATGGTATTTACGACAAGGACCCCGTTAAACATGACGACGCCGTGCGCTACCGCGACCTGGATTACGATCTCGCAATCGACCAGCGGCTCGCGGTGATGGATGTCGCGGCAATGATTTTGTGTAATGATAATGCGCTTGACCTGGTGGTTTGCGATATCAATCAACCCGGCGCATTACTCGAACTGGCCCGGGGCAAATCGGTTGGCACCCGGGTAACCCGAAAAGAGGTAAAACAATGATAGAAGACGTTCAGCAAGATGCGCGTAATCGTATGAACAAGAGCATCGAGGCTTTCAAGGCGGAACTCAGCAAGATCAGGACCGGACGCGCGCATCCGAGTCTGCTCAACCATATCAATGTTGATTTTTACGGCAGCGAGGTTCCGATAGGGCAGGCCGCCAATATTACCGTGGAGGATGCACGCACGCTGGCGGTCGCACCGTGGGACAAGAGCATGGTGCCGATTATAGAAAAAGCCATCATGACCTCGGACCTCGGTCTCAATCCGACCACCGCGGGTACGGTGATCAGGGTGCCCATGCCGCCGCTAACCGAGGAGCGCCGCAAGGAACTGGTGAAGGTGGTGCGGGAACTCGCGGAGAATGCGCGCGTTGCGATCAGGAACATACGTCGCGACGGTAACAATGATCTGAAAACACTGGCCAGGGACAAGGATATTTCGGAAGACGACGAACATCGCGGCCAGGACCTCGTGCAGCAGGTTACCAACCAGTCTACCGATGAAATCGAATCGCTGTTGCAGACCAAGGAAAAGGAATTGATGGAAATTTGATCGCGACAGGATCACGGGATCATGACTTCTCAATCCCAGGCATCAATCCCGGAGCACGTTTGCGTAATCATGGATGGCAACGGGCGCTGGGCAAAAAAACGCCTGATGCCACGCGCTTATGGCCATCGCAAGGGTGTCGAAACCACGCGCCTGGCGGTGGAATATTTCGCGCGCGTCGGCGTCAGGCATCTGACCCTGTTCGCCTTTAGTAGTGAAAACTGGAACCGTCCCGCGGAAGAAGTCAGTAGTTTGATGGAATTATTTATGGAGTCGCTGCGGCAATATACGCCGGAATTACACGAGCAGCAGATAAGAATCCGATTTATTGGCGAGCGAAGTTCGTTTTCGACGGATCTGCAGCAGCAGATAAACCACGCAGAGGCCGAGACCGGTGACAACAAGTCGATGGTGTTGAATATCGCGGCTAACTACGGCGGCCAATGGGATATCGTCAATGCCTGTCGCACAATCGTGCAGCAGGTGCAGCAAGGCGCCCTCGACGCAGACCGGATCGACGACCAGGCCTTTGCCGCGCAGCTGTCGCTGGCAGGCACGCCGGATCCGGACCTTTTCATACGCACCGGCGGCGAGCGAAGAATCAGTAATTTCCTGCTGTGGCAACTGGCTTATACCGAATTCTATTTTTGCGATACGCTGTGGCCGGATTTTTCCGAGGCCGAGATGGCCGACGCGCTGGCAGAATACTCCAGGCGCCAGCGCCGCTATGGAAAAACCGGTGAACAGATCGAGGTTCCCGGTTAATGCTGAAACAGCGCATCATCACCGCGGTGATTCTGGCCGTGATTGTTATCGGCAGCATACTATTCGCCGAAACGCGCTGGGTCGGCCTGTTGTTTTCCCTGGTCCTGTTTGCCGCCGCGCGGGAATTCGTGTTGCTGACGCTCAAATCGGCGGCCTGGGTTGCGATCGTTGTCGGAATCCTGTTTGCCGCGCTTTACTGGTGGTCGCTCGCGTTCTCGACCGCGGAGCTTGTTTACGCGCAGTCGCTGGCGGGCATTGCGTTATGGATGGTGATCGCAATCGGGTTTAATTTTTATCGGCACCAGGAGAACCGGCCGCTGCTGGCGCGCGTGGTCATGCTGGGACTGGGCCTGGACCTGCTATGGATTTGCGGGCACGGCGTGGTTTACCTGCACCAGACCTATGGCGGCGAAATACTGTTATACATGCTCACCCTGGTGTGGCTGGCCGACATCGGCGCTTATTTCAGCGGCCGTAAATTCGGCAAGCGAAAACTCGCGCCATCGATCAGTCCGGGCAAGACCTGGGAAGGGGTATACGGCGGCGTCCTGGTCAACCTGATATGGATCTTGCTGGTTTTCTGGCTGACGCAGGGCTGGGGTATCGGTCTGCTGCCATTCGTGTTGATTGGAATAGCGACAGTGTCGATATCCATAGTTGGCGATTTGTTCGAAAGCGTTATCAAGCGCGAGGCTGGCGTCAAGGACAGCGGTCATTTGCTGCCGGGCCACGGCGGAGTTCTGGATCGAATCGATAGCGTTATTGCCGCCACCCCGGTGTTTGTCGGCGGCTTGATGATAGCTGGATCGGCATGAAGCAGGTTACGATTCTCGGGGCCACCGGTTCGGTCGGTCAGTCCACACTCGACATCATCGCACGTCACCGCGACAGGTTTGCACTGTATGCGCTGACGGCGAACGACAACGATCAGAAAATGCGCCAGCTGTGCCGGCAGTTCGAGCCTCGATACGTGGTGATGGCGGATCCCGACAGCGCCCAGCGCCTGAGCGAGGTAATTGCCGATTTACCGACCGAAGTACTGGCGGGAGAATCGTGCCTGGCACAGGTTGCTGCCGACGACGGCGTTGACATCGTGGTTGCCGCCATTGTTGGCGCAGCCGGTCTGTTACCGACGTTAGCGGCAATTCGCGGCGGCAAGCGCGTCCTGCTTGCCAACAAGGAGTCACTGGTCATGGCGGGCGCGCTGTTTATGGATGAAGTGCGCCAGCACCAGGCCGAGCTGTTGCCTGTCGACAGCGAACACAATGCCATCTTCCAGTGTCTGCCACCCGGGAGTATCGGTCAGGCTGCGCTCGAGTCGGGGGTTCACCGGATAATATTGACCGGTTCCGGGGGGCCTTTCCGGGATATCGATATCGCGCAGCTGGAAAACGTGACGCCGGAACAGGCCTGTGCGCATCCCAACTGGGACATGGGGCCTAAAATCTCGGTCGATTCCGCAACCATGATGAACAAGGGACTCGAAATGATCGAAGCCTGCTGGTTGTTTGCGGTCGATCACTCCGATATCGACATCGTGCTGCATCGGCAGAGCATCGTTCATTCCATGGTGTCGTACCTGGACGGTTCGGTAATTGCGCAACTGGGAAATCCTGATATGAGAACTCCGATCGCCAACGCCCTGACCTGGCCTGAACGCATCGAAAGTGGCGCCGAACCATTGGATTTGTTGCAGGTCAGTCAATTAGACTTCACACTCGCGGACGAGTCGCGTTATCCCTGTCTTGCGCTGGCGCGCGAGGCCTGGCATAGGGGCGGTACCAGTATGGCGGTGTTGAATGCGGCCAACGAGGTTGCGGTGGAGCAATTTTTGCAGCGAAGTATCAGTTTTATCGAAATTCCGAGACTAATTACCCAGGTCATGGAGCAAACATCAACCGGTCCGGCGGACAGGCTGGACAGTATTTTACAGGCTGACGCCAGCGCACGAGAACTCGCGCTGTCGTTGGTAGCGCCCGGAGTTAACTAGCATGGATTTTTTGGGACTTGTCTACAGTCTGCTGGCCTTTATCGTCGCGATCGGCGTTTTGGTCACCATTCATGAATTCGGCCATTTCTGGGTGGCGCGTAAAATGGGCGTCAAGGTCCTGCGCTTTTCGGTCGGCTTCGGCAAACCGCTGTGGATGCGTCAGGCGGGCCCCGACCAGACCGAGTACGTAATCGCCAGTATTCCGTTCGGCGGCTACGTCAAGATGCTCGACGAGCGTGAAGGCGATGTTGCGCCACAAGACCTGGATCGTGCCTTTAATCGCAAGTCGGTCTGGCGTCGTATGGCCATCGTGGCCGCGGGTCCCGCGTTTAATTTCCTGTTTGCAATTCTGGCTTATTACCTGATGTTCGTGGTTGGTGTCGGCGGCGTCAAGCCGCTAATCGGTGAAGTAAATAGCCCGGGTCCTGCCTATACAGCGGGGGTTCAGCAACGCGACCTTATATTGTCGGTCAACGGCATCGATACTCCGAGTTGGGAAAAGGCACGATTCACCATGCTGGAAGAGGCGGTAGGCGCAGATCAGATTATTTTGCGGGTGCAAAGCGAGGATTTACAGATTCGCGACAAGGTAATCGATATTCGCGGGCTCGAGCTGCTGCAAAGAGACCAGATCGACCTGATGCGGGATTTGGGCCTGTCTCCATGGCGACCGGATATTCCGCCGATTATCGACGAAGTTCTGCCCGACGGGGCCGCACAACAGGCGGGCCTGCAGGCGGGTGACAAAATTCTGGAGCTCGACGGCACTGCGATCGAAAATGTCCAGCAGTGGGTTCGAGATATTCGGAACAATCCCGAGAGGCCGATGTCGCTAAAGGTGTTACGCGATGGCGTCGAAACCAGGCTGACCCTGACCCCTCGAAGCCGCAGCGAAGCGGGCGAAACCTATGGCTATATCGGCGTCAGAAACCGGGTTGAGATCCCCGATTCGATACGCCGTGAAATGTCAGTCACTGAACGCTATGGAGCGGTCGATGGGATGGTCGAGGCCATGGATAAAACCTGGCGAATGACCTGGCTAACCTTGCGCGTATTGGGTAAGCTCGTTACCGGCGAGGCCAGCGTCAGGAATCTGAGTGGCCCGATCACGATTGCGCACTATGCCGGGATAACGGCACGTATTGGACTCGAGCCTTTTCTCGGGTTTCTCGCGATCATCAGTATCAGTCTTGGTGTTTTAAATCTGCTACCGGTTCCCATGCTGGATGGCGGGCATTTGTTTTATTATTTAGTCGAAGTCGTCAAGGGAAGTCCGGTGTCAGAACAAACCGAAATTATCGGCCAGAAAATTGGTATCCTGCTACTCTTCTGCCTGATGTCGATTGCCGTTTATAACGATTTACTGCGCCTGGTAGACTAAGTTTGAGAATTTTCGTCTGGTTCAGCGCTCTGCTGCTACTCTCGGCTTCCTGTTGGGCACAGGCTGACAGTTTCAAGGTCGAGAATATCGAAGTCATCGGTGTCAAGAAGATATCGATCGGGACGGTATTCAGCTACCTGCCGATCAACGTGGGCGAAACGCTGGATCCCGAGCGTACTCCTGAAATTATCCGCGAACTTTATTCAACCGGCTTCTTCGACGATATCGAGCTCCTGCGACGCGACAATGTCCTCGTCATCAAGGTAGTAGAGAGGCCTTCTATCGCAGAAGTTAATTTCGAGGGCAATGACGATATCGAGGACGAAGCGCTGGATCAGGCCCTGGAACAGGTAGGCATGTCGAAGGGGCGCATCTTCGATCAAAACAAACTTGAAAAGCTCGAGCTTGAGTTACAACAGGTCTACTACTCGCTTGGAAAATACGCGGCCCGTATCGACGCCGACTGGCGCAAAATAGATGAGGACAGAATCGCTATCGATATCACGATTTCCGAGGGTATTTCAGCGACTATCAAGTCTATCAACATCACCGGTAACCAGGATTTCCCGGAAGAGGAATTGCTCGAATTATTCCAGCTCGAAACCAGCGAGTCCGGATGGTTTGCCGACGACGAGTATTCAAGCACAAAGCTGACGGCTGACCTGGAGTCGTTGAAGTCGTTTTACCTCGATCAGGGCTACGTGCAGTTCCAGGTGGAATCCCAGCAGGTCACGATCAGTCCCGACCGCAAGGATATTACGATTAGCATCAACGTCAGCGAAGGCAATCAGTTCCGGGTGGGCGGCACCAAGATTACCGGAGAAATGGTGGTCGATGAAGTCGAACTGCAGGCGTTGGTCAGCCTGCGCGAAGGCGATATCGTTTCCCGCAAGCGGATAAACAATATAGTGACTGCGATGCAAAAGCGTCTCGGCGAGGATGGTTACGCCTACGCGGATATCCGGGTTGTGAGCGACGTAAACGAGGAAGAGCAAACCGTCATGCTGCAATTTGTCGTTATACCAGGCAAGGCGATGCGCGTGCGCTACATCAAGTTCGTCGGTAACGAAAAGACACAGGATCTCGTATTACGCCGTGAGATGCGCCAGTTCGAGGGTGAAATGTACCGGCGCTCGAAGGTCGACCGTTCGCGCGTTCGGCTGCAACGACTTAATTATATTGCCTCGGCAAACATCAGGCTGGTAACGGTGCCGGATGTGGACGACCAGGTGGATCTGGAGGTCGATGTAACCGAACGATTTTCCGGGAATCTGCAGTTGGGCCTTGGCTATTCGCAGGTGCAGGGCGTCATTGTCAATCTCGGATTTGCCCACGAGAATATATTTGGTGGCGGCAACTCGTTAAAGTTTAACTTCGATAACTCCGCTGCCTCGGAACGCTACTCGCTGTCTTATACGAACCCTTACTATACGCCCGACGGCGTCAGCCGCGGTTTCAATTTCAGATACTCGGAAACGGATGCCTCGGAGAACAACACCAGTAATTTTCTGATCGACCGGATCCGTGTGTCGGTGAATTACGGAATTCCGCTATCTGAATACAATCGGCTCAGGCTCGAGATCGGTGTCCAGCAAGACGATTTTAGAACTACTAGCGGCTCCTCCCAGGAAGTTTTCGACTTTGTTCGCGATAACAGCGACGAGTATGACGAGTCGACGCCGAACTCGGAGGTAGATGGGGATGAATACGAGACCGTGTTCAGCGGTATCAACCTGTCTAAGGACACGCGTAACCGCAGAATATTTGCCAGTTCAGGGCATCTCAACAGCATCGGACTCGAGTTTCATAGCGGCGACCTCGATTTTTACAAGGTGAGATACCGGCACCAGACCGCTTACGCCCTGTCGGAAACCTTCACCTTTAACTTCAGAGGCCGAATCGGTGTCGGGGATGGCTATGGTGATGCCGAAGACTTGCCGATCTATGAAAAGCTTACCGCCGGTGGCGTGCGCTCGATCAGGGGGTACGAGTTTAACAGCCTCGGTCCTCGAGATAGTGAAGGCGATCCGCTTGGTGGTAATCTGCAGGTGATTACCACCACCGAAGTGTTGTTTCCAATCGAGGCGCTGGGCAGTTCAGAAACCTTCAGGCTTGGGGTATACTTCGATGCCGGTAACGTATTTGCAGATACCGAGGATTTTGAATCCGATGAGCTGCGCCAGTCCGTGGGACTCTCAGCCAAGTGGTTTTCATTTATTGGCCCGATTGAATTCAGCTACGCGGTGCCGTTGAACGACGAATCCGGTGACGATGTCGAAAATTTCCAGTTCGCGCTCGGAGCGTCCTTTTAGAGAACAAATTGAAAAGATATATTCACTCATTTTTGGCACTGCTGGTGGTTGCAACGCTGTCGACCCTATCCGTCCAGGCGGCGGATTTGAAGATAGGGTTTGTCAACACCGCCAGGATATTGAAAGAAGCGCCACAGGCGCGCAAGGTGGAGGAGCGCCTGAAGGCGGAGTTTGGTCCGCGTGAAGCGCAGCTCAAGGAAAAACGGCAGGAAATCCTGGCGATGGAGGGCGAGCTGAAATCAAGCAGCGGCCTGACTTCGAATGCACGGCGCAAGCTGGAGCGTGAAATCAGGCTCAAGGTCAGCCAGCTGAAGTTTCTCGAGCAGGAGTTTCGCGAAGACCAGAACCTGCGTCGTAACGAGGAAATTCGCGAGTTGCAGCAAGTCATTTCCAACGTGCTTGAAATGCAGGGCGATGCGGGTGAATTCGATCTTATTCTGACCGAGGGCGTCAGCTACGTCTCTGACCAGATCGACATTACCACGCAAACCATCGAAATGCTGAAACAACTCCCCGAATCGAGCGAGGAATCTCAGTAGAACAGGGTCTTCTGTTCCTGTACTTTCCGGCAGATAACCCGAGCGCGCATGAGTCTTAATCTGCAACAACTGGCCGCCGCACTGCAACTGGAGTTCCATGGCGAGCCCGGGTTAACGATAAGCGGCGTTGCCTCGCTAAAATCCGCGACGCCCCAGGATCTCTGTTTTGTCCAGCACCGAAAATACCTGGGGGATATTGCTGCCAGTCAATGTGCTGCGGTGATCCTGACACCCGAACTGAGCACGCTTGTCGGCGACAGGACAATACTGATATCCGATAATCCACAATACAGTTTTGTGCAGGCGATTGCCTCGCTCGGGCTCGGAAGACAGCCGTCGGCAGGTACTATTCACCCATCGGCGCAGATCGCCGAAAGTGCTCGCATTGGCAGTGATGTCAGTATTGGTGCGCTGACGGTGATTGGGGATAACGTCGAAATTGGCGCCAGCAGTGAGATCGGCTCGGGCGTTATCGTAGCTCAAGGCGTGCGCATCGGCGAGCAGTGTCAGATCCATGACCGGGTTTCGCTGGAACAGGCGGTAACTATCGGCGACAGGTGTATACTGCATCCCGGCGTAGTGATCGGAGCAGACGGTTTCGGCGTGGTCATGCACCAACAGCAGTGGCATAAGATCCCGCAGCTGGGTGGCGTCATCATCGAGGCTGATGTGGAAGTAGGTGCCAATACCACGATCGATCGTGGAGCGCTCGATGACACGGTCATCGAAACGGGATGCAAGCTCGATAACCAGATACAGGTAGCGCATAACGTGCGTATCGGTGCCCATACCGCGATTGCGGCCTGTGTCGGCATCGCGGGTAGTGCGGTCATCGGACGTAACTGCAAGATTTCGGGTGCGGCGGTAGTGCTTGGCCATTTGAGCGTGGCCGATAATGTCATCATTACCGCAATGTCACTGGTAACCAAGGACATCAAGCAGCCGGGGGTTTATTCTTCCGGAACGCCGTTGATGGAGAACAGCCTCTGGCATCGCAATAACGCGCGTTACAAGTCTCTGGACAAGTTAGCGCAAAGCGTTGCCAGACTAGAGAAAACCAGGAAGTAAACGCCGTAGCGGCGCTTACCAGTAAACGAGGATTGAAATTGGAACTTGATATCAGCAAGGTGATGGAGCTTTTACCCCACCGTTATCCGTTTTTGTTAATCGATCGCGTGGTCGAGATCGAGCAGGGCAAGAGCCTGTCTGCAATCAAGAATGTAACCATTAACGAGCCTTTTTTTCAGGGGCATTTTCCGAATCAGCCGATCATGCCGGGCGTACTGATTCTCGAAGCAATGGCGCAGGCTACCGGATTACTGGCGTTTTCCGACATGGGGGATGGGCATGAAACCAAGCTCTACATGCTGGTTGGTATCGATAAATCCCGTTTCAGGGGGCAGGTGGTTCCCGGCGATCAGCTGTCGCTGAATATTAGCCTGAAGCGCAACATGCGCGGTATCGGCATGTACCAGTGCAAGGCAACGGTCGATGGCGAGGTAGTTGCCGAAGCCGAAATGATGTGCTCTGCCCAGGAGCGCCAACAATGATCCATGAAACCGCTATTGTCGACGCCAGCGCTCGCGTAGCGGATGACGTCGAAATCGGGGCTTATAGCGTGATCGGGGCGGGGGTCGAAATTGGCGCCGGTACTGTTATCGGACCGCATGTCGTGATTATGGGCCCCAGCAGGATCGGCCGCGATAACCGGATATTCCAGTTTTCGTCGATCGGTGACGCGCCCCAGGACAAAAAGTACCAGGGAGAACCAACCCTGCTGGAACTCGGCGATCGCAACGTGATTCGCGAGTATGTGACCCTCAACCGCGGCACTGATGATGGTCACGGTAAAACGGTGATTGGCAGCGACAACCTGTTCATGGCCTATAGCCATGTCGCGCATGACTGTATCGTTGGTAGCCATACGATATTTGCCAATGCGGCCTCGCTATCGGGGCATGTCGAAGTCGGCGACTATGCGACGCTCGGCGGCTTCACGTCGGTACACCAGTTTACCCAGATCGGAAGCAGGGCGTTTTGCGGCCTGGGCTCGGTCGTCACCCAGGATATACCGCCGTTTTCCACCGCCGCTGGAAATCGCGCCCGGGTCATCGGAATCAACAAGGAAGGTTTAAAGCGCAAGGGATTTTCTCCTGAAGTGATACGTGCTTTGCACAAATCTTTTCGTGAACTTTTAAAATCCAGGGGGTCGAAACAGGACGCTTTCGCGAATCTCGAAGCTTTGTGTGAAGAATACCCGGAGGTGGAAGAGTTTGTCGATTTCGTCAGAAACAGTAAAAGGGGGATAGCCACTTAGCGAGCTTTAGGATCAGTTCCTGGCACCGAGGCTCGACGCTAGCCGCGAGGACTGCTTGCGGAACGAGGTCATGAAAGCGCAAAAGTATTGTCTCCGGATATTAATCGTCCTTGTTCTAACAGGCTTGTCGGCCCAGGCGCGGGCGATCGAAATTCTTCAATTTATCGAGGCTGGTGACTATGCCCGGATCATGGAGGACGCCAGCGGTATAAAAATAAGCGACGATGGCGTGGTTTATGTCACCAGCGAAGAACAGGGTACGCTGTTAAGAATCGTCGACGGCAGTATCGAAGCAATCAGTCTGTTACCCTCCATTTTCGATGACTCCAGTCTCGGCGGTGTCGATATACTACCCAACGGTAACCTGGTCGTCGTAAACGAAGGCTCCGGAGAGGTTGTGATACTGGATCCGGCGTTAGAGCTGGTGACACGGTTTTCGCAATCCGGAAGCTCTCCGGGCGAACTCAATGATCCGAAAGCGGTTGCGGTCTCGTCCAACAGAAAGATTTACCTGGGCGACGTCAATAACAAGCAGATCAGCGTATTTAATTACCAGGGGCTTTTTTTGCGCAGTATTGGCAGGAATGGCAACAGAAAAACGGATCTCCTCAAGCCCACCCATATCAGTATCGATGCCGACGAGAATATTTATGTGCTCGAGGGCCCGACCCGTATATCCGTTTTTAACCGGCAGGGGAATCTGATCGAGCGTGTTACGGCGCAAGAATTAACGGAGTTCTTTGGCGAAACGCCGGAGTTCAGCGCACTGACCACCGATCTGGACGGAAATCTTTACCTTGGCGATGCTGTCAGCAAACGGGTCGTGTTTTTCGACTGGCGAACGCGACAGGTGTTTGGAGAGTTTGGCGGGTTGGGGCAATCGCGCACGCGTTTTCTCGATATTAGCCAATTGTCTGTCAATACCAACGGCCAGCTAGCGATTCTGGATACCAGGAACAAGAAGGTAGAGGTTTTACAGCTGGACCAGACCGGTTTTGCCACTCCCGTGGCGATCGATTTGCTTGAATTCGGTGCTGCTTACGATGCACCCTGCGTGGCGATGACCGTTTTTACCGAAGGCCGGGTCCTTTGCATAAGACCTGACAACCAGGGAATTGTCATACTCGGAGCCGACGGCAAAGAGACCGGCAGGTTCGCCGAGGAGGCGAAAAAGCCGCAGGCGATTCACGTTGGCGCGCAATCGGTGGCAATACTCGACAAAAACAGGTTACATGCTTTTTCCCTCGACGGTAGCAAGCTTTTTACGATAGGCCGCTATGGAACTTCTGCCGCCGGATTTCAGAATCCCAGCGATGTTTTCGTAAGTCATGGCAAATATTATGTTACCGACAAGGGTAATAACAGGATCCAGGTTTTTTCGAGTGATGGGCAGTTTCTGGAAGAGATCAATCAACAACGAGACGGCGAACAACTATTCGTCGAAGTAGGGCCCATCGCCCTGGATAGCGAAGAGAATCTTTACATTGCAGACCGGGGCGCGGGCGGAGTGATTCAGGTGATCAACAAGGATCGCAAAAAAATCGCTGCCATCGGTATCAAGGGAAAATCACTGCATGAGTTCACCCGTTTCTACGGACTGGATATTGATCTGCAGGACCGGCTCTATGTATTGGCAGCCTCGGATTTCAACGATTACTGGGTTCAGGTGTTCAGCAATTTCGAACCTTACCGCGCCTTCGGCTCCGCGGGTAAGAATGGAACCCTGGCGTATCTCGAAAAAGCGACATCGATTTCGGTATCTTCCGGCGCAAAGAACAGTATTTATGTCAACGACAGCGAACGTCAGAAGTATTTTCGTTTCGACCTGCTGGAGTATCCGGATTCAGCGTTTGGCCTGAATATCTCTGCCAACAGAGATCAGATCAACCTGGCATGGAGCAGCAGTAAATCTCCGCTTATCGAAAAGTATGAAGTCGAGGCTGCCAGGAACAGGGATGGCCCGTTCGAGACCATTTCCACGAGCTCGTCGCTGGGGCAGACGCTGTCGGTCGATGACGCCGGCGAGTACAGGTGGTTCAGAGTCGTATCGGTGAGCGCTCACGGACTGCGTGCTGCACCATCGCTGCCGAAGCAGAACCATTTTCAGACGATTACCGGACTTTACGAAAGCAATGAATTCGCCGACGTGGTCAACCTGGCTGACAAGATGCTTCGACTCGAACCGGACAACGCCGATGTGCGCGATTTACTGGGCATGAGTCTCTACCAGTTAAAAAATTATACGCGAGCGCTCGGCGAGTTCAGGCGACTTGCGGATTCGGAGATATATCATGACAAGGCGATTCTTTATCAGGTGCGGGCGCATTATGAGCTGGGGCAATTTCTCGAGGCTCGAGCGCTAATCGATGAAGTGCTGGAACAGGAGCCGTCCGAAGTGGAGCCGTTTTTGATCTGTGCCCGGTCGAGTTTAAACCTGGCGGATGCTCTCGGAGCGGTTACCTGCGCCGAGGATGGTCTCGTCGCGTACCCGGAAAATGTCGAACTGCGATACCTGCTGGGTAGGGCCTATATCGAAGCAGGTATCGTCGACGACGGTCTGCTTACTTACCAGGCGATAGTCGAGCGCCATCCCGATGATTTCAGGATCAGGCTCAGGATTGCACAGGATCTATACAACATGGGTAATTACGAGGAGGCGTTGGGGCACTATGCGGCGGTCTCCGGAATGCGGCCGGATTTGGGCGCCGCCGCGGTCGGAAAGGCACGCTCGCTGCTGCATCTTAACCGCGACGAGGAGGCCAGGTCGGTAGCGGTCGAGTTGTCCGGTGGCAAGGAAACCCGGAGCGAAGGCTACTACCTGCTCGGTAAAATTGCCGCCAAGCAGGGCAGGCACAAAGAGGCGGTCTTGCGTCTGACGCGAGTTGTCAAGGATAGTCCCGAAGTGATCGACGCATGGCTGTCCCTGGCGCGCTCCTTCGTTGAAATGAAACAGCCCGCCGAAGCTGTAAAATCGCTGGCCCAGGGCATTCAACAAAATCCCGATGCATTCGAGCTGTATGCGCTCGCGGGCAAGATTGAACTCGAGCGCGAAAGCTACCGAGACGCCAACGTCTATCTCGAGACGGCCGTTACACTGCAGCCGCAATCGCTGAATGAACGCAAGCGCTACGCTCGTAGCCTGTTTGCCACCCGCAACTACCGTTCTGCCTCGATTCATGCCGAGGCGGCCTCCAGGATCGCCCCCGAGGATATCGACGTACTGGTGCTACAGGCAGATATTGCCAATCAACAGGGCAAGGTTGGCTCCGCGATCGAGTTTCTCAAGACGGCGATCAGTGTCGATTCCACTTCTGCCGATTTGCAGTATCGAATCGGGCGCGTCTATCAGGATGCAAACCTGTTCGATGCGTCTAGCGATCACCTGGAGCGGGCGGCCGCGATTCGGCCGCAATGGGCGGAACCGCATGTTGCGCTCGGAAACCTTTATGCCAAGCGGCGTATGTTCGACGCCGCGGTTGCGGAGTTCGAGCAAGCGGTAGAACTCGATCCTTCGGAGCAGAATCGCGCGATCCTGAACGTTGCTTTCGCGGAACGCAAGAAATCGCTCGAATTCAAGAACAACGCTCCCCAGTTGTTGCTTTCCGACCTGAATCTGGACACGGTTTTTTCGGCCGCTTACAAAAAGTACCAGGACCGGCCAATCGGCAGCGTCAACTTGCGTAACGTCAGCGCCACCGACTACGGTAACCTGAAACTATCCTTCCAGATCAAGGAGTTTATGGACTTTCCAACGGCGGTCGATATTGCCGTAATCGAGGGTAAGGAAACCCGGGAAATCCCGATAAACGCCACTTTCAACAACCGAATTCTCGAGGTCGACGAAGACACGGGGGTTCAGGTCGAAGTCAGGTTGACCTATCAGCGTGATGGGCAAAAGGATGACATTACCTTGACCCAGCCGATGACGGTTTACGGTAAGAATGCGATCGTTTGGGGTGACGCGGAAATGATCGGTTCGTTCGTGACGCCGAAAGATGACACGCTCAGGGATTACGTGCGCCAGGTGGTCAATGCCTTTCAACCAGATCCTGGGCCGCTGAACGAAAAGCTGGTTGCGGCGATGGCGTACTTCAGCAGTCTCACCGCCTCCGGCATTAATTACATTGTTGATCCCAATACCCCGTTTAACGAGTTACGCGATGACCAGGTCGACTACGTGCAGTTTCCACGCGAAACCCTGCGGCTCAAAAGCGGGGATTGCGATGATTTGTCGGTATTAATCAGTGCCGGGCTCGAGAACCTGGGTATCAATACCGCCTTCATTGAAGTTCCGGGGCATCTTTTCCTGATGTTCGATACCGGCCTCGCCGAGCAGGAGGCTGATCTAATCAGCCAGGACAACAGTCTGCTGGTGATAAACGATGGCAAGGTGTGGATACCGCTGGAAGCTACCATGGTTAATACGAATTTCAACGAGGCCTGGGCCGAGGGCGCGCGCAAGTATCAGGCCGCACTCGAGACTGGCGAACTCGGGATAATCAGCCTGGACCAGGCGTGGCAAGCCTACCAGCCGGTAACGCTGCGCAAGGCGAGCTATTCGATTGAATTGCCGGAGGTGCGACGCACCGAGAGTCTTGTCCGACAGGCGCAGGGCCTGCTGCTGCAGAAGAGTATCGATCGCCTGATTCTGCCTTATCGGGCCATGGTGGACAATAATCCGAGTAATATCGCCGCACGGCTGCAAATAGGTATTCTTTATGCACGTTATGGGCTGTATGAAAAGGCGGAGCTGGCCTTCGATGCACTGGATGAACTGGCGCCCCAGGACAGTGCGGTCAAGAGCAATCGCGGTAACCTGTACTTTTTGCAGAAAGATTACGCGCGGGCAATCGAAAACTATGCGCGGGCCGCCGAACTCGACCCCGAGGATGGCAGAATATGGATAAATCTGTCTATGGCGCACTATAGTGCAGGCGATCTGCAGGCGGCCAGGAGCAGCTATGAACAGGCCTTAAAAATGGATAACAGCCTGAAAAAGGAATATGATGCGTACAGCAAACTTTTAAACCAGTAGATGTTCGATATGAAGAAGTTTTTAATTATCACCCAGTGCGTAATCGCATTAGGGTTTGCACCGATGGTTGGTGCCCAGGATACCAGCAGCTTTGTCGAAACCAGTTCGAGTAGCGTTTTAACCGGGTTTTTCCGTTCGGTATGGGCGAATCTCAAATCATTCAATCCATCGCAAAAAGAGTCAGCCAAATCGGAAGCGGTCTATACCGCCGGAATTCGGGGTGCTGAAGCCACCGATACCCTGCTACAGCCCTACTGGAAGAACGATTTGTCGCAGGATCGGCAGTTTCAGGCGGAGTTACAGAAATTCAGCCAGGCACAGGTAAAAATGGATCGGGGTGAACTTGTGGCCGCGGTCGAGGCGTTCGACGAGTTTCTGCAGGAGTTCGAGCAAAGCTCGCTGTGTCCCAACGCACTTTTCGGCAAGAGCATCAGTCTTGCGGCGATCGGTCAAACCGAGCAATCGTTGATTACGATCCGCAAATTTATCGCGGAAAATCCCAGACACCCGCTGGTTGGCGATGCCCGCAAGATAATCCAGAAATTAAGTTAACAAAACGGCTGCAGTTTTGTAGTTTGGCTGGCCAGGTTGGTAAACTGTAGCCTATCATAGCGGCGTGAATATCCTCGCCATCGATACCTCTACCGAAGCCTGTTCCGCGGCGCTGCTGCGTGAAGACGGCGAGATATTCAGTGAGTTTGAAGTTGCCCCACGCCAGCACACCCGCCTGTTACCGCGCATGATGGACCAGGTGCTGGCCGCCTCGGGTATCGCCAGGACTTCCATTACACATTGCGCCTTTGCCAATGGACCCGGAGCTTTTACCGGGATAAGGATCGCTGCCGCGCAGGCGCAGGGGATCGGTATCGCACTGGGGATCCCTTTGTTACCGATATCCACACTGGCGTTACTGGCGCAGACGGGCTTCGACCGTTTCGATTGCAGGCGACCGCTGGTTGCGCTCGATGCACGGATGCAGGAGATTTACTGGGCGATTTACGAGCACGACGAGCAGGGCCGAGCCCGGCTGTCGGGTAGCGAACGCCTGAGTCCGGTCGCGGAGATCGAAATCGATGCCGGCGTCGATTATGGCCTCGGGCACGGTTGGGTCGACGAACTACGCGCAGCGGCCGACTTTAGCGTCGAGGCAGAGTTACTGCCAGACGCCAGATCGATGCTGCAGCTGGCCGCGGCGGCGGCAGTCGCCAATCATGGGGTTGACGCCAGTTCGGCCGGCATCAATTACCTCCGTAACCGGGTTGCCGAGAAAAAGAGCACTTGAAACAGTCGGCGCTGGTTTTTCCTTACGGGGATACTCTCATCAGCGGCGTAATCAAATCGCGGCCGCAGGATTTTATTGTGCTCGAGGAGCTCGGGTTCGAACCTTCAGGAGAGGGGGAGCACCTGTTCCTGCAGGTGGAAAAGTCGGGCCTCAGTACACCGGAACTAATCGCAAAAATTTCCGGGGATTACTCGATTCATCCGCGCCACATCGGCTTTAGCGGCATGAAGGATAAAAATGCGCTGACGACGCAGTGGCTGAGCCTGCATCTGCCCGGACAAAAAACAGAACCGAAAGTCTCCTCCGGCGACGGTTACCGCGTGCTGCGGGCGTTGCGTAACCGCAGCAAGCTGCGGCGCGGCAGCCACAAGTCTAATTTCTTTCGCGTCTGTATCCGGGCGGTCGATGACCTGCCCGTGACCACTCGTGAACAGCTGGAGGCCATCGCGAGCCGGGGCATGGCGAATTACTTCGGGTCGCAGCGTTTTGGTCGTCGCCAGGACAACGTCGAGCAGGCGCTAGCGCAGCTTGCCGGGTCCCGTCTCAAGCGCACGCGCCGCGGCATGCTGCTGTCTGCGCTGCGCAGCCACCTGTTTAACCAGGTGTTATCGCGGCGCATCTCGCAGGGGCACTGGTCAGACCCGCTCGAGGGCGATGTATTCATGCTGCGCGGTAGTCATTCGATTTTCAGCGAAGCGCTCGACGCAACCTTGTTGCAGCGTCATGCGAGCCTGGACATTGCCAGCACCGCCAGTCTCTACGGCAGCGGTCAGAATCAACTCTCGGGACCGGCTTTGCAGATAGAGCAGCAGGTGCACAGCGAGCATGGCGAAATCACCAGCTGTCTCGACAATCAGGACGTCAAGCTACAGATGCGGCCGCTCAGGGTCGTGGTCGAGGACCTGCAATACGAACTGGACGCGGCGGGAAAATCGCTGCAACTGGAGCTGCGGCTGCCCGCGGGCAGCTACCTGACCAGCCTGCTGGATCATTTCATCAGCGTAACCGAGCCTGATCAGGCGCGTTTCTGATAGACACAAAACCAGCCCTCTGGCGGGCTGTCCCGGTAGTAGCTGTCCTTCTCCTGGCTCAGACATCGCGCGACACCGCCTTCGGCAAGTGATTCCAGCCTGGCCCTGAAACCCATCGATTCCCACAGGTCGTCATGCACGGTGCAGGCAAGAATACCGCCGGGCCTGAGTATGCGAAATATCTCGTCCAGCGGCTGCGGGCCGACATGCCCGTGGGTGAATGTACCCGAAGATATGACACCGTCGTAGATTTCGTCGTCGCGCTCCAGCGGCTGGTTAATGTCGCCGACCAGCAGCTCACGGTAAATTCCGCGTTGCCCGGCGACCCGCACCATATCGGGCGACAGGTCGATGCCATCGAGATTTTCGTAGCCTTTCTCGGCCAGGTAAACGCAGGTCAATCCGGTACCGCAACCGATATCGAATATCGAGGACCGGGTGTCCGCCAGATGCTCGCTCAGCAGCCGTGAAATGGTCGTTGGCGAGGTGTAACCCAGTTCCTCCAGCATCTGGTGATCGTAGTCTTCCGCCCATTTACGGTAAAACTCGATCATGCTGGCTTCGTCTTCCAGGTTGTAGGCCGCATCGACGAATTCGCTGGGACCCCTGGTTTCAGGCATGAAAAGCTCCGCTTAGAGGCTGTTGAGAATAGTTTCGGCGTCGCTGACCTTGAATTCGCGCGGCGCCTCGACATTGAGTAGTTCGACTACACCATCGTTGACCACCATGGCATAACGCTGCGAACGTACTCCCATGCCACCCGCGCTGAGGTCGACTTCCAGCCCCACGGCGCGACTGAAGTCGGCGTTGCCGTCGGCAATCATCATCACCCGGTCTTCGACGTTCTGGTCTTCGCCCCAGGCCTGCATGACGTGTGCATCGTTGACCGACAGGCAGACGATGCGGTCGACACCCTTGTCGAAAAGCTTGTCCGAGTTGACCACGTAGCCAGGAACATGCGAAGCCGAGCAGGTCGGTGTGAAAGCGCCTGGAAGGGCGAAGACCACGACTTTCTTGCCGGCGAACAGTTCGTCGGTATTAATTGTTTTTACCTCTCCATCGGTCTTGTATTGCACATCGATTGAGGGTAATTTGTCGCCAGCCTGGATTGTCATATCGGGTTTCCTGAGATTTTTTTCGAGCCGCAGATACTACATCGAAATGGGCGATTTCCCAACGTTTTACCTACTATGCCGGACCCGAACTTGATAAAGCGACGCAACCACTGGATATTCGACCTCGACGGTACACTGACCGTGAGCGCGCACGATTTCGAACATATCCGCCGTGAACTCGGACTGGCACCGGAAACGCCGATTCTCGAAGCCCTGCATGCAATGCCCGAAGCCGAGGCGGCACCGCTGTGGGAGCAGCTCAACGAGCTGGAGTTTTACTACGCTGGCAAGTCCTCGGTGATGCAGGGCGCGACCGAGTTGCTGCAGAAACTGCACGACGACGGGCGCCAGCTGGCAATCCTGACGCGCAATACCATGCCCGTGGTGCAGCAAACCCTGGAGGCCTGCCGGCTCCACCATTTTTTTCCGGTGGAACATATTCTCGACCGCGATGCCTGTATCCCCAAGCCTTCACCCGATGGCATCAGGCACTTGCTCGAATTCTGGTGTGCCGATGCCGACGATACCGTCATGGTAGGTGACTATCTCTACGACCTGGAGGCCGGCAAGGGCGCCGGCGTGGCAACGATACATGTCGATACCCGCGGTGACGTGGACTGGTCGGAATACACCGATATCAGGGTCGAAGGTCTCGGCGAAATAATCGAATACCTGCAGGAATCGAAATGAAGCTACTGTTTATCGGGCTGGCGCTGTTGGCGCTGGCGGGCTGTTCGGAAAAGGATTTGCGCCAGGCCATCGAGATTATCGACTCGAGTGTCGCAGAAGTCCCGCTGACCCGGTCCGAGGTCGTGGCGGCACTGAAGGATTCGTTGTCCAGCGGTATTTCCAAGGGCGCGCGCATCGCGTCGACCAGGAACGGGTATTACGGTAATTCGGAGCTCAGGATTCCGTTTCCCGCCGAGGTCAGCGAGGTCGAAAAGGCGCTGCGTAAAATCGGCCTCGGTAAAGAGGTCGATCGTTTCGTCAAGCAGCTCAACCGCAGCGCGGAACTGGCTGCGGCAAAGGCCAGGCCGATATTCATCGAGTCTATTACCGCGATGACGATTCGCGATGCGTTCGACATACTGAACGGTGAGGCGGATGCCGCAACCCGCTACCTGGAGCGCACTACCGGTAACGAGTTGCGCGCGCAGTTCCGGCCGATAGTCAGCGACAAGCTCGGCGAGACCAGCGCGACCCGATACTATGGCGATATCGTCAAAAAGTATAACCAGCTGCCGTTCGTCAGCAAGGTCGACCCTGACCTGGAGTCTTACGCTACTGACAAGGCGATCGAGGGTCTTTTCCTGTTGATTGCCGAAGAGGAAGCCAACATCCGTGCCAATCCGGCTGCGCGCACCACGCAACTGTTGCGCCGGGTGTTCGGTAGCCTCGATTAGGATCGCGGCCGCCGCCGGTCGATCTATTCCTTGACCGCAATCGTACCCGTGACCGGTTGTTCGAACTGGAGGTAATCGGCACAGTTCATCCGCATGATCTGTTCGTGCGAACCGGCGTTGAAACACAGGTCGTCTACCTCGGTTACCATCTCGTCGACGTAGACCCGCATATCGTAGAGCGATCCGAACGGCGGCATTGCGCCGAGTTCGCAGTCCGGAAACAGCGCCTTGAACTCGTCTTCGGTGGCGAGGCGGGCCTCCGAGGCGCCGGCCAGGCTCCGTAGACTCGAAATATCGACATGGCGCGATGCGGATACCACCGCCATGACTTTTTCGCCGTCCAGGTCAACGATAATGGTTTTGGCGAATTCGCGTCGCGGAACGAAAGTCGAAGCCGCGGTTTCGCGCGCGGTATAGGCCGGGGAGTGGTTAATGCTGATGTACTTGATGTTGCGATCATCCAGCATCTGTTTCAGTTTTTGTGCAGGCATTTGTCCGTTTCTCCATCGTCTCGTTGTTAAAAAGCATTGCCGGTATATCGTGGAATGCCGGGACGGGCGAATAGGAAATTCCGGATTTCCCGGGCGGGAGACCGTGGTCTCGCTTTCGTATTCATCCGACCTTAGCGCGCTCCCAGTAGGCATCGATCCGGGACTGGATTTCGGCGATGCCCGCCGCGTCGCGCTGCGGTTCGAACAGGTGGCGAAAACGTCCCTGCAGTTGCAGGTACTCTTCGACCGGTTTGCGCCGTTTAGGCACTTTCGTGTGCCGCACCTCGCCGTCGCTGTATTCCTTTAGAGGCCAGACGCCGGTCTGCACCGCCAGGCGCCCGATTTCCACGCTGAGCTGTGGATCGTAGTCCCAACCAGTCGGGCAGGGCGCGAGCGAAATCAGCATGCGCGGCCCGCTCATGCCCTTAATTTTTTCGATCTTTTTCGCGAGGTCCAGCGGTTCGGCGGCGATAACCGTGGCCACGTAGGCGGGATTATGTGCCGCCCAGATGGCAAACAGATCCTTCTTGTAGCCCGGATAGCCATGGGACCCGCGGCTGGTCGATGTCCTGGCCGCATGCGGCGTTGCCGGTGAATACTGCTGGCCGGTGTTGCCGTAACCCTCGTTGTCGTAACACAGGTAAATGAAGTCAAGGTTGCGATCCATTGCGCCCGAAGTCGCGGACATACCCATGCCGTAAGCGGCGCCATCCCCGGTGATCACCACGACCTCGACGTTTTCGTCGGGCGATAATTTTTTCTTTTGCAGCAGGATATCGAGAGCGTCGCGTACGCCCTGGGCTCCTGCCGGAGCGGAAGCCATCGAGGTGTAGAGCCAACCTCCGCGAAACGGCGTAAAGGGATATACCGATAACAGCGTCATGCAGCCGGCGGCGTTAACGAAGACGGTTTTTTCACCCAGGATATCGTATATCGTATGCAGGGTTTCGAGACCGCCACAGCCCGCACAGGTCGGCGTGCCGGTGCCGAGCAGATGGGTCGAAGGCATGTCCTTCATGCGGTGAAAATGCAGCGGTGATTGCTTGCTCATGACGACGGTCTCAGTGCTGTTGAATTTCGGCTTGCTCCGCCTGCGCGATCGCCTGAAGCTTGCGCATTTCGGTCAGTTCATGTTCGGTGTAAAGCAGGCGCGCGGCTGGCGCCTCGCCGCGTTCGTCGGCCTGGCGCAACTCGTCGGCCATCGCAAAAAATTCCTGCTGGCTGATGTCGCGACCGCCGAGGCCGCCGATATAGCTCGCCAGCAATGGCGCATCCGTCGTGCCGTATAGCGCGGTCGCAAACTCGCTGTGCAATACGCCCCCCATGCCCATCGAAATATTCTGATCGATGACCGCAACCGCGCGCCGACCTCGCAGCAGCTGCCTGATTTGCTGCTGCGGGAACGGGCGAAACACGCGCGGTCGCAACAGGCCCGCTTTCCAGCCCGCGGCGCGCAGGCTGTCGACCGCGTCTCTCGCCTTGGTGGAGAACGATCCAAGCATGACGAATACATACTCCGCGTCCTGCATCCGGTAACTGTCGATCATGTCGTAACGCCGGCCGAACCTGTCCTCGAACTCGTCGATGATTTCGTCGTAGACCGACAGTGCTCTTTGTACCGCCAGGTGCGCCTCGTAGCGAAAATACGAATAAGGGCCGCCGCCCAGCACGGCCATCGCCTGGCTCAGCGGCGAGTTGCCCTTGAACTGCAGGTTTTCGGGATCGTACTCACCCACGAACGCGCTTGCCTCGGAAGCCTCCGCCAGATCGACCGGTTCGCGGGTAAAGGACAGGTAAAAGCCGTCGAGGTTGACGATCGCGGGCACGCGTACCTCCGGGTGTTCGGCCAGGCGATAGGCGATCAGGACGCCGTCGGCGATTTCCTGGCAGGTGGCGCAGTGAATCTGCAGAAACCCGCTGTCGCGCGCGGCCATGATGTCGTTGTGATCCGATTCCAGCGTGATCGGGGAAGCGAGGCCGCGGGAGACGTTGACCATGACAAAGGGCGTGCGCCAGCCGGCCACGGTATAAACCATTTCCATGCCGTAAAGCAGCCCCTGGCTCGAGGTTGCGGTAAAGGCGCGTACCCCGGACGAGGCCGCGCTGCCGGCCGCGGTAATCATCGAGTGTTCGGATTCCAGCGTCACCAGCCGCGCGTCCATTTCACCGCGGTCTATCCAGGCGGCCAGGTCCTCGATGATTTCGGTTTGGGGCGTAATCGGAAACGCGGGTATGTAATCGACGCCGGCGAGACGCGCGCCCCAGGCGGCGGCGCTGTTGCCGGTCAGTAGTTTACGGGTCATGCGCTTGCCTCCGCTTCCTGTTCGCGTGCGACGTGTTCCGGGATCGATTCGATTGCGTGTGGCGGACATTGCGCGACACAGACCAGGCAACCCTTGCAATGATCGTAGTCGATCTCCGGGTACCCGTCGGCGCGCACGTTGATCGCGCCATCGGGGCAGTAAGTGCTGCAGATCCACGCACAGCCGCTGCATTTCGGGTAATTGATGACGGGACGCATGGTGCGCCACAGCCCGGTACGTACCAGGACGCTGGTGGCCCCGGCGTGAATCGCGAGATTGGAAATCGCGGCGTTATCGAACGGCATCTCGATCCACTCGGGCCTGTCGTAATCGCTCGCCGATGGCATGCTGCCCGGCGTCACCAGTCCGGCATGCTGCTTCATGTCGTCGAACGCCCTGAGCGCAATATCCCGGTTTTGTGTAATAACGTCAGCGGGCAGGTGGCCGAGTTCCTCGGTCAGTGCCGCGACCAGGGTTTCCCGCTCGATGACATTCGTCAGAGCCGCGGCCGCGGCCGCGCAGCGGCTGCCGATGTAGGGTAATTCGGCGCGATCCTCGACGTCTTCTGTCGCCGTTAGAATCAGAACCCTGGCCTCGGTATTAAGCCGTTGCTGCCAGGTTGCGGCGGTCTCGTGGCTATTGATCAGCAGCACCGTGTGCGCATCCATCCCCTGGACAACGCCGGCCGCGGGCATGCCGACCAGGGTATCGTCCGCGACGCAGACCAGGTCGGGACGATCGATAACGCCGCGCTCGTTGATGGCGCTCTTGTCGGCACGCACGTAGGCGAAGATAGGTGCGCCACGACGCTCGGCACCGTAGCGCGGCGCATCCTGTACCTCGTAGCCTGCGTTAAAAAATGCGGTGCCGAGAATGCGACTGGCCGTTTTCATGCCCTGACCGCCGCGACCATGAAAACGAATGCGAAACATGATCCGGGTCCCGCCTAAAAGATATGCCAGCGGCGATACCGCATCGCCTGTTCGACACGTTTGCGAGCCATCGCCAGTGCGGCATCGCGTGGCAGGATTTGCTCGCGCTGTGAGGCTTCGAGAACCTCTCGCGTGTTGCGCCGCAGTTTTTCCTCGATCGCCGCTAACGCGGCCGTTTCGCCGGCTCCCTGGTATTCGACGGCCGCACAAATGACGCCACCGGCATTGGCGATAAAGTCGGGAAGGTTCAGAATTCCCCTGTCATGCAGTACTTTTTCCGCAGCGTAGGTAATCGGGATGTTTGCGCCTTGCGCCACCAGCCTGGTGTTGAGCCGATCCACGTTACCTTCGTGGATAACGTCGGGGCGTGCCGCCGGGATCCAGATATCGCATTCGATATCGATAATCCGGTCGCCATCCAGTTTCTCGGCTCCGGGATACTCGATAACGCTTTTGCCGTCGGCTTTTAACGCGATTAGCGTATCGATGTCGAAACCATCGGGATTCTGGATGGCGCCGGCGCTGTCGGAAACGCCGACCAGAATTGCGCCAGCCGAGGACAGGAACCTGGCAGCGTGTTTACCGACCGCGCCGAATCCCTGCACGACGAAGCGAGCCCCATCGATATCAAGCTGGCAGTACTCGCTTGCGACATTCACCGCGTGGCTCAGTCCGTATCCGGTGGCACCGATCTCGTCGAGCGGTATGCCGCCAAGATCACGCGGCAGCCCGACCGCGCGATCGATCTCATCCTTGACCCAACCCATGCATTCCTCGTCGGTACCCATATCGGGGCCGAAAATATACTGCTCAACCTCCTGCAGTGCACAACAGAATCCTCGTATCAGGGTTTCCTTCTGCGCTTTCGGCATTTTCGGGTCGCCGAGCAGGACCGATTTGCCTCCGCCGTGTCGTAGTCCAGCCGCCGCGTTTTTAAAGGTCATCGCGCGCGCCAGGCGAGCGCATTCCTCGGTGGTGACATCGGGCGCCATGCGAACGCCCCCAATCGAAGGCCCGTAGGCAACGTTATCCACAACCAGCACACCCTTGAGGCCGATACCGGGTTCATGAACATGGATCACTTTCAACGGGCCCAGATCGTCAGCAAGATTAAAAACGTCACTCATTTCCAGATTCTCCCAATGAGGCTGAATCAGTTTTCATTCTCTACCTTATATATCCGGGAACGTTGACCCCGATCAATGTTGCAGGCATCTGCCTGGCTAATAGTGATTCCGGGAATAAAACAGGGGAATGCCATGACCAGTGATCCAAAACGACTAGCAAGCGAGGTGACCGATTCGTTTAAATCCCTGCTGGATAGCGAGGTTCAGGATGCGGTTGGTGAAAATCAATTCCTGGCCCTGCAGGGCATGGTCAGGGAAGCGATCGCGGAACATGCCGACGCTATTGTCGGTCGCCTGGAGCAGGATCTGAAGCAACTCAGGTCCGAGATGGTTGAAAGGCGCCCGCTAGAGCTTTAAACCAGGCTGTCGTGACCCTGGGGGTTACTCGCAGCGTGATACCACCAGGAACTGGCCCTCGTTGTCCACGAGATACAAATCGAGGCCAGAATTCTCGAATCTCGCCTGGTAGCTGAGCTTATTGCCCTGTTCGCGTGTCAGAATTAGCGTATCGCGTCCCTCTAGTTGCCATGTGCCGAGGGTTTCAAAAATCCAGCCGCTCTCCGCGCGTTTCCATTTCTTGTCATCCGTGAGTTTCCAGAATTCCGGGGAGATATTCAGCAACGCACTGAATCCGGCCTCGGAATTGGCGTCAGAGGTCAGCTCCCGGTTGGTACACCATTTGCCGACCATGTATTCGTCTTGTAGTGGGCTCCCGGCCTCGATATTGGGCGCGATCACGCCTTCATTGCTGGCGCAGCCGGCGATCAGGCTTAATAGAGACAGGTAAACGATCGCAGCAAAAGTTCTGTTTTTCATATGAGGCACCCGGTTAAAGCAGGTTAGCGATTTTGAGCTGCTGCCTGCTGACCGCATCGTAGGGCTCGTCGCGAGTTTTGTCGTGCACGTGCATGCGGTATTTAACAAAGGCGGCTTCGTCTTCGTAGTGCATGAAGGGATTGCCCTCTACCTGCTCGCCAAGCGTACTGCAGGGCTTGACCGAGTAATTATGCCCGGGATGTATCAGCATGTCCTGGGGCAGTCTTTCCTTCATGTTTTTTAGCGTCACGAACATATCTTCCGGGCTGCCGCCGCTCAGATCGCAGCGCCCGCAACCGAACACGAACAGGGTATCGCCGGTAATGATCTCGTTACCGAGCTGATAGCAGGCCGAGCCTGGCGTGTGGCCCGGCGTGTGCAGAATTTTAATCGCGGTTGCGCCAAGCTCGAGCTCGTCGCCGCCATGATGCAGGCTGGGTTTATCGAGCTCATGCTGCCAGAACTCGTATTCCGGCTTCAACAGGTGGACCTCGGCGTTGGCGTGATTCAGCAGTTCCTCGATGCCGTTGATGTGATCGTGGTGGCTGTGAGTCAGCAGGATGTCGGTGATCTTGAGATCGAGTTCCCTGGCCCTGGCGACGATTCGATCGACTTCCCAGGCCGGGTCGACTACCGCGCAGCGCCGGCTGGCTATATCCTCGACCAGGTAGACGAAATTTTCCATCGGCCCCAGTTCCAGCGCGTGAACCTTGAAAGCGGAATCTGACATGTTACTTCCTCCGGGTTTAATTGCCGCATTATACGCTGGTACTGGATTTTTGTGTTGTTTCTAAAGACAATACCCACCTTTTTTATCCCCGGAGATCCCGGGAATAACGCGACGGACAAGACATGACAAAAGCATCGGTTAACAAAGTGGTTCTGGCCTACTCGGGTGGTCTCGATACCTCGGTAATCCTGAAGTGGCTGGAGGATGAATATGACTGCGAAGTGGTCACTTTCACCGCGGATATAGGGCAGGGCGAGGAAGTCGAGCCGGCACGCGCCAAGGCGGAAAAATACGGCGTCAGGGAAATCTACATCGAGGACCTGCAGGAAGAATTCGTACGTGATTTCGTTTACCCGATGTTTCGCGCCAATACCGTCTACGAGGGTGAATACCTGCTTGGCACGTCGATCGCTCGCCCGCTGATCGCCAAGCGCCTGATCGAAATTGCCGCCGAAACCGGCGCGGACGCGGTTTCGCACGGGGCTACCGGCAAGGGTAACGACCAGGTGCGCTTCGAGCTCGGCGCCTATGCGCTGAATCCCGACATTCGGGTCATCGCGCCCTGGCGCGAGTGGGACCTGAATTCGCGCGAGAACCTGCTGACCTACGCCGAGACCCACGACATCGCGATCGAAAAGAAGCATGGCGAAAAATCACCTTATTCGATGGACGCCAATTTGCTGCATATATCCTACGAAGGCGGCGAACTGGAAGATCCCTGGTTCGAGGCGAACGACGACATGTGGTTGCGTTCAGTGTCACCTGAAAACGCGCCGGACCAGCCGACCTACCTCGAGCTCGGATTCGAAAACGGCGACATCGTCTCGATAGACGGCGAGCGCATGACGCCGGCCCAGGTGCTGACTCGCCTCAACCAGGAGGGTGGCGCCCACGGGGTCGGGCGACTCGATATCGTCGAAAACCGCTACGTTGGCATGAAATCGAGGGGCTGTTACGAAACTCCCGGCGGCAGCATCATGCTAAAGGCGCATCGCGGCATCGAATCGATCACGCTGGACCGCGAAGTGGCACACCTGAAAGACGAGTTGATGCCGAAATATGCGACCCTGATCTACAACGGTTACTGGTGGAGCCCGGAGCGCAGGATGCTGCAGCAAATGATCGATGCCTCGCAGGTAACGGTCAACGGCGAGGTTCGGGTCAAGCTGTTCAAGGGCTCGGTCAGCGTGGTGGGCCGCAAATCGGCCAGCAACAGCCTGTTTGACGAGGCTATCGTAACCTTCGAGGACGATCAGGGCGCCTACGACCAGAAGGACGCCGAGGGCTTCATCAAGCTCAATGCGTTGCGGATGCGAATCGCCGGCAAACTATGACGGCAAGCCTGCGCGGCCTCGTTTTTATCGGCCTGCTCGGCATTCTGCTGGCGGGCTGTTCGGGCTCCGATGATGAGCAGGTCACGGACAGCCAGAAATACTATTTCCTCGAGTCGCTGAAGCAGGTCGAGACCGGCGGCAAGCAGCTGCAGCTGGCCGGGCTCGATCAGCAGGCGGTAACCGGGGCGCTGGCGATGCTCGACCAGGGCCTGAAACTCGCGTTTCAGGTCGAACGCGAATTCCTGGACCAGCTGGATCTGCGCCTGGGCAAGAATTATCAGCGTTATTTTATCGAGGGTGTCGAAAACTACCGTATCGGTATCGAAGCCGGCGACGAGGCGCAGCAGCGTGAAGGCCTCAGGTTAATGTCGCGCTGGGCCGAGTTCTGGCAGGCGGAGCAGGCCGCGATTCAGGCCCGCCTGAACCCGGGCTAATGCCCGACCCGGCAGCTTCCATCGAGATTCAGGATGTGAGCGATGCGCAGCGTTAAGGGGTTGGTTTCGGGCCGGGTCCAGGGTGTCGGGTTTCGATACTTCGTCCTGCGCCAGGCGCGTTTGCTGGGCCTGCGCGGTTACGTGCGCAACCTGCCCGACGGCAGGGTCGAGTTCCTGTTACAGGGCGCTCCCGATGCGGTCGCCAGGATGATCGATCAGATTCGCAGCGGGCCGGCTCACGCGCGCGTTGACGACCTGTCCTTGACCGATAGCGACGCAAGTGCCGACGAATCCGAATTCGTTATTCGCTAGCGCCTGTTCGATCCAGGCTGGCCTGGCCAACGCGAGTTGCAAGAGCGCCGGGTTCAGTAGCAGGCAGCGCATCGTTGTCGCTTTATTCATGCTGCAGCCGGGCCTGCACCGCGGCCTGATTTTCCTCGTCGATCTCGATCGCGAAATCGATCGGGCGACAGCAGACCTCGCAATCCTCGACGTATTCCTGCGATTCGACCGACGCGTCTATCAACAGTGAGAAGCGCTCCCAGCAATAGGGGCATTGCACGCTTACTTCGAGCAGCTGGTTGAGCATCAATCGGGTCGCATGCGCAGGATTCGACCGCTGTCGGTGGAAAAGTATATCCAGCCCTGCGGACCCTGCACCAGGGCGCGAATACGCTCGCCCAGGTCTTCCAGCAGGCGTTCCTCGGTTAGCACCTCGCCGTCTGCCGACAGCGCCACACGATTAATATGGCGCAGCTTGAGCGCTCCCGCGAAAAGACTGCCGCGCCAGGCGGGAAAAGCCTCGCCGCGATACAGTATCAGGCTGCCGGGGGCGATGGACGGGATATAGACCTTGCGCGGTTGTTCCATGCCGGGTTTGCTGGTGCCTTCGCCAATCGATAACGGGCCCCAGTACTCCTTGCCGTGACTGATCACCGGCCAGCCGTAGTTACGCCCTTTGATAACCAGGTTTATCTCGTCCCCGCCGCGGGGGCCGTGCTCGATCGACCATAACCGCTGGCTGACCTGGTCGAACAGCAATCCCTGGGGATTACGGTGGCCGTAACTCCAGATTTCGTCGCGCGCCTGCGGTTTGCCGACGAAAGGATTGTCGGGCGGTATGCTGCCATCCAGCCTGAGCCGCATGATGCTGCCGATGTGATTACCGAGGTCTTGCGCCATGGGGCGCTCGCCCCGGTCACCCACGCCGAAGAATACGTGGCCCTGGTCGTCGAAGGCGATGCGACTGCCGAAATGGCGCCCGCCGTCGGTAGCGGGATCGGTCACCAGTAATTCCTGCCAGTCGTCCAGACGATTTTCCCGCAAACGCGCCCGCGCCAGCGTTGTCGCCGCCGCGGAATCGACGGATTTGCTGAAGGTGAAGTAAATCCAGCCGTCGTTGGCATAATCAGGGCCGGCTGCGACGTCCATCAAACCGCCCTGGCCCCTGGCGTCGACCTCGGGGGCTCCCTGCAGTTTGGTAAGGTTCCCGCTATCGATATCCAGCAGGCGGACGCCGCCGCCGCGTTCGGTAATCAGCAGTTGCCGCGGCGCTAAAAAGGTCATGCCCCAGGGGACGCCGAGTCCTGTCGATAGCTGTTCGACCCGTACGCCAGGGTAGCCCTGATCGACCTCGGGGAACTGCACTGCTGCCAGCGGCGTTGCTGCCAGGCCGAAAATCAATAGACTCGTCAATCGAGCCAGACCGCGGAATGATGTAATCATGGCTTTACAGTACAAAAGCTGGACGCATAATACCAGTGCCATAATCAATCCCAAAAGCAGTGCTCTCGATGACGCGATTGTGCCATGCAACAGAATGAAGTAGCGGTCACCTCCGACCTGGTGTTGATCGGGGGCGGGCACAGCCATTTGTTCGTGCTCAAGTATTTCGCAATGAACCCGGTGCCTGGTGTCCGCCTGACCCTGGTCAGCCGCGATCTGCATACGCCGTATTCCGGGATGCTGCCCGGTTTCATCGCCGGGCATTATAAATTCGACGATGCTCATATCGACCTGTTGCCGCTGGCACGCTATGCCGGTGCGCGGGTGATACACGACGAGGTGAGCGGGCTCGATGCCGAGCGCGGTCGGGTGCAATTCGCTAACCGGCCGGAGCTCGACTATGACTTGCTGTCGATCAACATCGGTTCGAGGCCGACGAGCCCGCCGCTAGCGCAAACCGACAGTCTTCAGTTCGCGGTCAAGCCGGTCGATCGATTTATCGAATCCTGGGATCGGCTGGAACGGCGCCTGCGCGAGAGCGAGGAGGATTTTAACCTGGCAATTATCGGTGGCGGAGCCGGGGGCGTCGAACTGGCACTGTCGCTGGATTATCGCGCGCGCCAGTTGCAACCGCCGTGCGCCAGGCTCAAACTGCGCATCGTTACCGACCGCTCCCAACTGTTGCCCGGCCATAACGCTCGCGTCCGGCGAATGTTCAGCCGCATCCTCGAGCAGCGGTCTATCCCGGTGCATTACGGCTTTGGCGTTGATTGTTTCGAGGATGGATTATTACGCGCAAATCATGCGGCCACGATCGCCACCGATGCCGCAATCTGGGTTACCCAGGCCAGCCCGGCGGGCTGGCTGCGTGAAACGGGTTTGAAGCTCGACGAACGGGGTTTTATCGAGGTTACGCCTTGTTTGCAAAGCGTTTCCCATCAAAACCTGTTCGCCGCCGGTGACATCGCCTCGGTCAATGAATTCCCTCGGCCCAAGTCGGGCGTATTCGCGGTGCGCCAGGGCCTGCCGCTGGCGCGAAACCTGGAGCGTTGGTTGCGCGGGCGGGAACTCAGGCCATTCAAACCGCAGCGGCAGTTTCTGTCGTTGATTTCCACCGGCGATCGTTTCGCCGTCGCCAGCCGCGGTCCCTGGGCATTACAGGGCAATTGGTGCTGGTGGTTAAAGGACAGGATCGATCGCAAATTCGTGCGGCGTTTTACCGAGTTGCCGGCAATGCAGCCAGCCACCGACGAGGTCGAGGACCTGGCGCCGATGCGCTGCGGCGGTTGTGGTTCGAAAGTCGGCAGCGAAATACTCGACCAGGTGCTGGCCGAGATAGGCAATCGTTACGCGGCCACCCGTGATTCGGGTTTCGAGCATGCCGACGACGCGGCCCTGATTCGGGTGCCGGCGGGGTTGGAACTGGTGCAGTCGATCGATCATTTTCGCAGTTTCATCGATGACCCGTACCTGTTCGGACGTATCGCGGCCAACCATGCCCTGGGAGATCTGTTCGCCATGGGCGTCGACCCGCATAGCGCCCTGGTGATCGCCAACGTGGTGTTCGCCAGCGAGGCCAGGCAGGCACAGGACCTGTATCAACTGATGTCGGGCGTGGCCGAGACGCTGGCCCAGCATAATACGATGCTGGTCGGCGGCCACAGTGGCGAGTCCAGCCAGATGAGTTGCGGCCTCAGCGTAAACGGTTTCGCGAGGCCGGAGGAGTTGTTGCTGAAATCCGGAATGCGCCCTGGCGATTTACTGATTCTGACCAAAGCGCTCGGCAGCGGCGTGCTGTTCGCGGGAGAAATGCGCGGTCAGGCACGCTCCGCCTGGATCGATGCGGCACTCGAGCAGATGCTGGTTTCGAGTCGCGCGGCGGCTTCCTGTCTGCGGAGCTTCGGCGCCAGCGCCTGCACCGACGTAACCGGTTTCGGTCTCGCTGGCCACCTGTGCGAAATGGCGCGCGCTTCCGGCTGCGGGGTGGAAATTCTGCTGCAGCAATTGCCGCTTTACCCTGGTGCCGTGGAGCTCTCGCGGCGCGGTATCGAAAGCTCGTTAAAGCCGCAGAATGTGCGCATCCGTCACGGCATCGGCGATCAGCACGGCCTCGCGACGCATGACCATTACCCGTTGATATTCGATCCGCAAACCGCCGGCGGCCTGCTGGCGAGCGTCGCTCCGGAAGTCGCGCAGGATTGCCTGCAGCAACTGCGGGCCCGGGGCTATACGCAGGCCCGGATCGTTGCGCGTGCGGTCGAATCGACCGATTCGGGAAGCATTCTGAACCTGGTCAGGACCTGAGTCCGAGCAAGCCCGATTCCGCGATGACCTGCGCGCAGGAAGCCTCGCCATGCGGCGCCATCAAGTGGGCACCGGCGCAACCCTCGATCTCGGAAAAGCCCTGCAGCAGCTCGGCGCAGATCGCGCGCCCCTCGGCACGCTGATCCTCGGCGCCCTCGAGGCGTTCGATAATAGCGTCCGGCACGTGCACGCCGAACAGGTTTTCGTTCATCCAGCGCGCCGATTTTGCCGACGCCAGCGGTCCGATGCCTATCAGGAAATATGCCTGCTCGGTAAAGCCGCCATCGACCAGGGCAGCGCAGTAACGTTTCACCTTGTCGAGTTCGAAACAGTACTGGGTCTGAAAGAACTGGGTACCGTTGTCGATCTTGGCCTGCAGTCTCGCCGCCGGCCAGTTGTCGCCCGGTTCGGCCGGCATTTCAGCGGCGCCCAGAAACAGTGACGGCGGCGGATCGATCTGGCGCCCCGACGGGAAAGTCCCGGAATCTCGCATATCGCGCATCTGGCGCATCAACTCGCCGCTATCGAGCTCGAAGACTTCTGCCGCCTCCGGTTGGTCGCCGGCCGCCATCTTGTCGCCGGTGAGGCACAGGAAGTTATGAATACCGAGCGCCGACGCGCCAACCACATCCCCCTGCAGTGCCAGGCGGTTCCGATCGCGGGTGGTCATTTGCAGTACCGGTTCGATACCTTGCTGCACCATAATCGTGGCGGTGGCAAAGGCCGACATATGCACGCGAGCGCTGGCGCCGTCGGTTACGTTGACCGCGTCCGCCAAACCCTCGAGGCAGGCCACCCGGTCGATCACCGCCTGCGTCGAGGCCGCGTCGGGGGGCGAGGTTTCCGCCGTAATCGCGAAGTGGCCGTCCGCCAGTACCTGGGCTAGTTTGCTGGGCTTAGATTGAGTCATTGTTCGATTCCTGATTGTTGCGGAGTAATCATCGGTCGTCGGGCAGGGGGCCGGCATGTTTGAAAGCATCGGCGATCAGGTAAGCGAGTTCGAGCACCTGGTCGGCGTTGAGCCGTGGATCGCAACTGGTCAGGTAGCGCGTCGCCAGGTCGGATTCCGATATCTCATAGGCGCCGCCGGTGCATTCGGTAACGTGCTCGCCGGTCATCTCCAGGTGGATCCCCCCGGGGTAGCTGCCCTCCGCCTGGTGTACCGCGAAAAACTGCTGCAGCTCGCGCAGGATAGCGTCGAACTGGCGGGTTTTGAAGCCGGTACTGGTTTTGACCGTGTTGCCGTGCATCGGATCGCAGGACCAGACCACGTCGAATCCCTGCCGCTGCACCGCGCGAATCAGCTCCGGCAGCGCCTGCGGCAGCATATCGGCACCCATGCGCGTAATCAGCGTGATTCGCCCGGCCTCGTTATCGGGGTTGAGCGCTTCGATCAGGCGCAACAACTCGTCGGTTTTAATCGTCGGCCCGATTTTGACGCCGACCGGGTTTTCGATGTGTTTGAAGAATTCGACATGCGCGTGATCGAGCTGGCGCGTGCGTTCGCCGATCCAGACGAAATGCGCCGAACAGTTGTAGCATTTACCGGTAAACGAATCGATACGCGACAGGGCCTGCTCGTAATTCAGTAACAGCGCCTCGTGCGAGGTAAACAATTGCGTTTCGCGGATCGAGGGCGCGGTTTCCGAGGTGATACCGCAGACCTCCATGAAAGCCAGCGCGTCCTCGATGCGCTTCGACATCTTCAGGTAGCGCTCCTTGACCGGGCTGGCCTCGACGAAGCTCATGTTCCAGCGATGGACCTGGTGCAGGTCGGCCAACCCCCCCTGGGCAAAGGCGCGCAACAGGTTCAGGGTCGATGCGCTCTGGTGATAGGCCTGCAGCATGCGTTCAGGGTTCGGCACCCTGGCCTCGGGGCTCGGGTCCGCCGCGTGAATGATGTCGCCGCGGAAACTGGGCAGCGAAACGCCGTCAATCTCTTCGTAGTCGGCCGAACGCGGCTTGGCAAACTGGCCCGCGGTGCGCGCAATCTTGGTTACCGGGCGACGCCCGGCGAAGGTCAGCACGATGGCCATCTGCAACAACACCTTGAAAGTGTCGCGGATCTTGTTGGCGCTGAATTCCGCGAAGGTCTCGGCGCAATCCCCTCCCTGCAGCAGGAAACCTTTACCGGCCGCAACCTGCGCCAGGTTCTGTTTGAGATCTCGAATCTCCTGCGCGAAGACCAGCGGCGGCAGGGCGGCGAGCTGCTGTTCCACCCGTTCGAGATGAGCTGCATCCGGGTACTCCGGCTGCTGTTTGATCGGGAAATTGCGCCAGCTCGAAGGCAGGACGTTGCTGGCGGATTGGGTGTCGCTCGGCATCTGTATCGGGTGGTTTCGGAAAACTCTGCAAAATGCCTGAAATCGAGCAGAAAGGCCAGTAAAAACAATGCATTTTAGGTCGAGCTGCCGCCAGGGCGATATGCATGCCCGGAAAAACAGTGATAGTATTGCGCGGTACCCGCGGGAAGCCTCTGAATTCCGCAATCCAAGATAAAACCAAAACAAATCTGAGAGAGTGACACATGAAAAAAATTCTAATTGCTTCAACCCTGCTGGCCCTGTCGGCTCCGGTTATGGCTGAGGACATCAAGATAGGCATTATCCTGGGCTTTACCGGCCCGATCGAATCCCTGACCCCGGCGATGGCTTCCGGTGCCGAGCTGGCGCTGGCGGAAGCTTCCAAGTCGGGTAATTTACTCGACGGTAAAACGGTTGTGGGCGTGCGCGCCGACTCGACCTGTATCGATGCCGCCGCGGCCTCGTCGGCCGCCGAGCGCCTGATCACGGCCGATGGTGTTGTCGCGATCATGGGCGCCGACTGCTCCGGCGTCACCACTGCCATTGCCAACAACGTCGCGATACCCAACGGCGTGGTCATGGTATCGCCCTCGGCAACCTCGCCGGCACTATCGACTATCAACGACAAGGGATTCTTCCATCGTACCGCTCCGTCCGACGCGCGCCAGGGCCAGGTGCTGGCCAATGTGCTGCAGGGCAGGGGTATTAGCGAGGTCGCGGTCACCTACACCAATAATGATTATGGCAAGGGTCTGGCCGACTCTTTCGCGGCGGCTTTCAAGACGACTGGCGGCAAGATTTCTATCAGCGCGGCGCATGAAGACGGCAAGGCCGATTATTCAGCCGAGGTCGGAGCGCTGTCTGCCTCTGGTTCGAAGCACCTCGCGGTATTCGGTTACGTCGACCAGGGTGGCAAGGGTATCATCCAGGCGTCTATCGATGCCGATGCCTTCGACAGTTTCGTGATGGCGGACGGTATGGTCGGTGATTCGCTGATTGCGGCTATCGGTTCGGACCTCGACGGCTCGATCGCAACCCTGCCGGGTGGCGCCTCCGGCGCCGATGCCTTTACCGAGTATGCGAAGGCAAACGGTGTTACCCCGGACGGTCCTTTCGTTCCGGAATCTTACGATGCGGCGGCATTGATTGTATTGGCGATGCAGGCAGCCGGTTCGGCAGATCGCGCGGCGATACAGTCGAAGATGATGATGGTAGCGAATGCGCCGGGCAAGAAAGTCGGACCCGGCGAACTTGGCAAGGCTCTTAAAATCATCGCCGCGGGTGGTGACGTGAACTATGAAGGCGCCACTAACGTCGAGTTCAACGAAGTCGGCGAAGTTTTCGGTACCTACAAGGAGCTCGAAATCGGCAGCGGCAACTGGAATACGATCAAGATCCACTAAGCGCAAACATTTCGCTAGAAGGCCCGGCGTCACTGCGACGCCGGGCTTTATTTTATCGCTTCCTGACGACCTCGGGCAGGATACCTCCCGGACTGAAACGCAGTACCAGCAGCAACACCAGTCCCATGAAAAACAGCCGCATGTGCTGGGCGTTTTCGATCAGGTGCAGGCGCAGCGCGTTGCTTTCGTCCAGCCAGCCGGTACCCACTTCCATGAGCCAGACCCCAACCGGCTCGGCCTCGATCCAGACCAGCCAGATCAGGAAGCCGCCCAGTACCGATCCCATGTTGTTACCCGAACCGCCGACGATCACCATCACCCAGATCAGAAAAGTGAAGCGCAGCGGCTGGTAGGACGTCGGCGTGAATTGCCCGTCCAGCGTGGTCAGCATGGCGCCGGCGACGCCGATGACCGCGGAACCGATAACAAAGATCTCGAGATGACGCCGCGTGACGTCCTTGCCCATCGCGCCAGCCGCGACCTCGTTGTCGCGAATCGCGCGCATCATGCGCCCCCAGGGCGAGTTCAGCGCCCGCACGCTGAGCCACAGGACGATGAGCAGAACCGCGGCGAACAGTCCGGTGTAGCAGAGCTTGACGAAGATGCTCGAGCCGTCGATGACGAACTGTTTCAACGCCTGCTGTCGCGCGTCGGTTGCCAGCCCGTCGAGCACCGAGCCGTGCCACCAGCCCATCAAGTCGATAAACCAGGGGCTGGTCTGTAAATCGATTTCATAGGGTACCGGGCGTGATAAACCGGTTACGTTCTTGACCCCGCGCGTCAACCAGTCTTCATTCTTGAGTACGGCAATGATGATCTCCGAAATACCGAGGGTCGCAATCGCGAGGTAGTCGGCGCGCAATCCCAGCGCTACCTTGCCGATACACCAGGCGATGCCGGCGGCGACGACCCCGCCAAAGATCCAGGACAGGATGATCGGCAGGCCCATACCGCCGAGGAAGCCGGTCTTGGCGGGCTCGATGGCTTCGATCGATGAAATAGCCGGATCGAGAAATATCCGGGTCAGGGCAAGGCCGACCAAGATGACCAGCGTCAGTGCCAGGTTACGGTTGCGCCCCGACGCCAGTTTGCGATAAGTGAAAACCGCTGCCGCAACGGTGCCGGCAAAACAGATTGCTGCAACCAGCATGCGCCCCCAGCTGGCGTTCCAGGCTTCGACCACCGGCGCCTGCGACACCAGCACCGCGCTCACGCCGCCGAGCGCGGCGAACCCCATGACCCCAACATTGAGCAGCCCGGCATAACCCCATTGCATGTTGACGCCGAGCGCCATGACCGCTGAGATCAGGCACAGGTTGAGGATGCCCAGCGAAACGTTCCAGGACTGGGCGAACCCGATGATCAACAACAGCACGCCAATCGTGGCAAAGGCAAGCTGGGTCTTGCGCGTATTGCTCATAACACCTTGCCCCGCAGTATCCCGGTGGGCCTCACCAGCAGCACCAGCACCAGGATGACGAAGGACACCGCGAATTTGTAATCGGTGGAAAGCAGTTGCAACAGGCCCTCGGGTTCGAGGCTTTGCGGTAACAGGTAGATAAAGACCTTTTTATAGGCGTAGGTCACCATGACTTCCGAGAAGGCGATGACATAACCCCCCAGGATTGCGCCGATCGGATTGCCGATGCCGCCGACGATCGCGGCTGCGAACATGGGTAGCAACAGTTGCAGGTAGGTGAAAGGCTTGAAGCTCTTGTCCAGGCCGTAAAGCGTGCCGGCGATCGTGGCCAGGATGGCGGTAATAATCCAGGTTACCAGCACCACCCGGTCGGGATCGACCCCGGACAACAGCGCGAGATCTTCATTGTCCGAATAGGCACGCATCGCCTTGCCGGTGCGCGTTTTTTGCAGGAACCAGAACAGCAGCGCCACCAGTACGATCGCGATAACAATGGTTAACCCTTGCGAAACCTTGATACTGAGGCCCTCACTGAGGCCGGTCATGGCCTTGAAATCACGTGCTCGCACGATAAAACGCTCGCCGTCGAGAAAGCGCTGGTCGTTGGGGCCGATGACGAAGCGCACGATACCGTTGGTCATGAACATGACTCCCATCGAGGCGATCATGAAGGTCACCGGCACCGCCTTGTGATGACGATAGTAGCGATACACGGTTTTATCGGTAATCACCAGCAACAGCACGGTAAACAGTATCCCGATCGGCAAGGCCAGCAGGGCGGTAGGCAGGGGGCCGAGGCTAACGCCCTGCGCCTGCAGCCACCAGGTCACCAGGATGGTAATCATCGTACCGAAGGCCATGGTGTCGCCGTGCGCAAAGTTGGCAAAACGCAGGATGCCGAACACCAGGGTAATGCCGAGCGCGCCCAGCGCCAGCTGCGAGCCGTAAGACAGCCCCGGAACCACGATGAAATTGAGTATCAATACCAGCGCGCTGACAAGATCGGTTAGCGCTTCCATTCAGCCACCGAGGAAGGAGCGTCGCACTTCGGGATCCGCCAGTAACGCGGCCCCGGTATCGGTATGCCGGTTTTCTCCGATTACCAGCACGAAGCCGCGGTCGGCGATATGCAGCGCCTGGCGGGCATTCTGTTCGACCATCAGAATCGCGACGCCGGTCTGGCGCACCTCGAGTATGCGATCGAAAAGCTCGTCCATGACGATCGGCGAAACCCCCGCGGTTGGTTCGTCCAGCATCAATACCTCGGGCTGCGACATCAGGGCACGCGCAACCGCGACCTGCTGACGCTGACCGCCGGAGAGCTCACCGGCGAGCTGATCCCTTTTCTCCGCCAGGATGGGAAACAGTTCGTAGATTTGCTCGACGGTCGTGCTGATATCATCGTCACGCAGGAAAGCCCCCATTTCGAGGTTTTCGTAAACCGTCATGCTGGTAAACACATTGTTGGTTTGAGGCACGAAGGCAATGCCCTCGGCGATGCGATCCTGCGGCGTCAGCCCGGAAATATCCTTGCCGCGAAACCTGATGTCGCCCTGTTTCAGCTCCAGCATGCCGAGCAGGGCCTTCATCGCGGTCGACTTGCCGGCGCCGTTGGGTCCGACGATGACCGCAATCTCGCCTTCGTTGACCTCGATGGTGCAGCCTTGCAGGATATCGGCGCCGCCGTACCCGCCGATCATATCGACGCCGCTGAGAAAACTCATACCGCGGCCTCCTTGTTCTTGAGGCCGCGCCCGAGGTAAGCCTCGATCACCTCCTCGTTATTCTTGACTTCCTCGGCGGTGCCCTGCGCCAGCACCTTGCCTTCGGCCATGCAAATAACCGGGTCACACAGGCGTGCGATGAAATCCATGTCGTGTTCGATCATGCAGAAGGTATAGTTTTTCTCCTGGTTGAGCTTGATGATTGCATCACCGATTTCGCGCAACAGTGTGCGATTGACGCCGGCACCGACCTCGTCCAGGAAGACGATCTTGGCGTCCACCATCATCGTACGCCCCAGCTCGAGCAGTTTCTTTTGCCCGCCGGACAGGTTGCCGGCGATTTCGTCGGCGAGGTGACCCATGTTCAGAAAAGCGATGACTTCCTGCGCGCGTTGGTAAATTCTGGCTTCTTCCGCGGCCACCTGGCCGCGGCGAAACCAGGCGTTGACCAGGTTTTCGCCGGATTGCTGGGCGGGTACCATCATCAGGTTCTCGACAACCGACAGGCGCGTGAATTCGTGCGCAATCTGAAACGTGCGCAGCAATCCCTTGTTGAATAACTGATGCGGCTTCAGCCCGGTAATATCCTCGTCATCGAGAAATATCCGGCCCCCGGTCGGGGCGTAGAGTCCGGCGATGGTGTTGAACAGGGTGGTTTTGCCAGCCCCGTTGGGACCGATCAGGCCGGTGATGGAACCCTCGGCAATTTCGAGCGAGACATGATCGACTGCCTTCAAGCCGCCAAAGTGCTTGGAGACGTCTTCAGCGCGGATCATTTATAAGGGGCCTGGGAAGCGGAAAATGCAAAATTCGAATCGTTGTCCTTGTGCCGGCGTTGCAATGTTAGCGAATTCAGCGCTTAAACGCGAAAAAATTCAATGGCTCATACCCGGCGTCGTCAGGCGGCTGCCAACCTGGACTGTAAGCCTTCCGTGCTGGCAGTGATCCAGGCGCCGAGCTGATATGTATCAAGTTTTGTACCCCCGGTCTTGCTATTCTCGATCGAGGTATCGGATCGATGAAGAATAGTAGCGGCACACCTGGCTGGCATTACGACTACTCGCGCGGACATTTCGGTTCGCGCGGCTGCTGTAACCCGCTGTCGTCACGCCGGAGGGGCAGGCTCGACCAGCCGCAACAATCAGGTTGCGGGCTTTGGACGATTCCCACTCCCGACGAGCTCCGCGGTGGCGCCGCAAACGCCAGGCTGAGCCGGCATCGCTGCGCGGAAGTGGCATGAAAACCGATCCCTTCGAGATCGAAATCTCCCGCCAGATCTGGAATAGCCGCTATTGCTACCTGAAAGCGGGGTATCCGGTCGATCAATCGGTAGAAGATAGCTGGCAGCGGGTAGCACATGCACTCGCGAACCAGGAAGCAAGCGATCAGGCCGGCTGGCGAGAGCGCTTTTACTCGATTCTAAGCGATTTCAGTTTTCTTCCCGGCGGACGCATTCTGGCGGGTACCGGGACTGATTTTGACGTCACCCTGTTCAATTGTTTCGTCATGGGTCGGATCGAGGATTCCATGGAGGGTATCTGTGACAGCCTCAAGGAAGGTACGCTGACCATGCAGCAGGGCGGCGGCGTGGGTTACGATTTTTCCACGCTACGGCCGGCCGGCAGTGTTGCCAGGCGTGTGGGCAGCATGGCATCGGGTCCGGTATCGTTTATGCGGGTCTGGGACAGCATGTGCGCCACGCTGGTATCCAGCGCCTACCGTCGAGGCGCGATGATGGCTACCCTGCGCTGCGATCACCCGGATATCGAAGATTTCGTCGACGCCAAGCGGGACCCGCGCGAACTGCGCAATTTCAACCTGTCGGTGTTGGTTACCGATGACTTCATGCAGGCGGTACAGGACGATTTACCCTGGCCGCTGGTGTTTCCGGCGAGCGCCTTCGGTGATTTGGCGCGGTCCGATGGCCGTGAGATTATTCAGCGTCGCTGGTCCGGCAGCCGTGAAGTGGTGCCCTGCGTGGTGATCAGGGAAGTCGGCGCGCGCGTGCTGTGGCAGCGTATCATGCGGGCCACCTACGATATGGCCGAGCCCGGGGTGCTTTTCGTTGACCGCATCAACCAGCAAAATAATCTGTATTACCGCGAAAACATCAGCGCCACCAATCCCTGCGGTGAAATTCCGTTGCCACCCTATGGCGCCTGTAACCTGGGTTCGGTTAACCTGACGCGCCTGGTGCAGTCTCCGTTTACGAGTGCGTCCAGGCTGGACTTTGCCGCGCTGGAATCGACGGTTCGCATAGCGCTGCGCATGCTCAATCACATCATCGATTTGTCGCGCTTTCCGCTCGATTCGCAGGCTGAACAGGCGCGGGGCACGCGCCGCATTGGTCTCGGTATTACCGGACTCGCGGATACCCTGATCATGCTGGGTCTGCACTATGCCGATGAGCCCGCCCGCGAACTGGCGGCGCAGGTCATGCGTTTGATGCGGGATAGCGCCTACCGCGAATCGGTGACGCTGGCAAAGGCCAGTGGCGCTTTTCCGTTTTACGACCGCGATGCCTTTGCCGCATCGCGTTACGTGCAAGGCCTGCCGCAGGACATCCAGCAGGGCATACTCGATCACGGCATTCGGAACAGCCACCTGATCGCGATCGCACCCGCGGGCACGATTAGCCTGTTCGCCAATAACGTTTCCAGCGGTATCGAACCGGTATTCGCGTTCCAGTCGCAACGCCGGGTCCGCGGCGCGGATGGAGAATATCAGCTGCATGATGCCAGCGATTATGCCTGGCGACTGTGGCGACAATCCCACCCCGATGAAGCACTGCCCGGATACTTCGTGACCGCGCCTGCACTGACGCCGCGGCAACACCTCGAAATGCAGGCGGCCCTGCAACCCTATGTCGACAGCGCCATTTCCAAGACTATCAACGTGCCGGTCGATTACGAGTTCGATGCTTTCAAGGATATTTACCAGCAGGCTTACCGCCTGGGCCTGAAAGGTTGTACCAGTTTTCGTCCCAACGAGGTCACCGGCAGTATACTCACCACCAGCGATGCGCAATCGATGAACGAACTGGAAGCCGGATGTTGCAACCTCGAGCGGGAGAGCGGTTGATACCCTAGTAGTCGTCGACCATGGGCACAAATGCGACCGCCAGCAGGCTGCTGGTATGCGTTTCGCCGAGCTTGTCCCTGGTTACCAGCATCAATTCCTGGTGCCGGGCGGGCAGGCCGATAGGTATGATCATGCGACCGCCGGGTTTGAGCTGCTCGAGCAGGGCGGGCGGGATAGACGGCGCGGCCGCGGTCACGACGATGGCGTCGAAGGGCGCCTTTTCCGGCCAGCCCTGATAGCCGTTGCCACAGCTAATTTCGATATTATCGTAGCCCATATCCGCCAGCCGCTGTCGCGCCGCCTCGGCCAACGCCGCGATTCTCTCGATGCTGTAAACCTGGCTCGCCAGGCAGGCAAGAATCGCCGCCTGGTAACCGGTTCCGGTACCGATTTCGAGCACGATACTGTCTTCCGTCAGCTCCAGCATGTCTGTCATCAGGGCGACAATGTAGGGCTGTGAAATGGTTTGCCCGTGGCCGACCGGCAGGGCGCCGTCCCGAAAGGCAGCGTAGCGCAGGTCACGCGGCACGAATTTTTCACGCGGCACCTGGCGCATCGCGGTCATCACTCGATTATCGAGTCGGTCCTTGCCAATCAGATTGCGGGTAAAGGCCACCCCCGCTTCGATATCGGCTATCATCTGGCGCCGTTGGCGATCAAACTCCACTAGTCTTCCTGTTGGTCCGTTACTTCGGGCTAGTGGCCATGCCGTAGTGTTTGTAGAGCGACAGCTCGTAATCCTTGCTGATCAGTCTTGTCCTGTCATACACCGGCGCAGATTCGATTGGCTGACGGTTCAGGTTGACGATTACCTCTTTGCTGCGCCAGTCGATCGAATGAATCCAGATGGGGGCAACCAGCACGTGCTTGCCGGGCCGCCATTTGTGGGTGTTGATCTCCAGGTAACGGACCGTCCAGTCGTCATCGTCGAGGATGAAATCCTCGACGTGGCCGATCTCTCCATCCTGGGCATGTATGTGATAACCGGTAACCGCTTCACTACTGCGTAGATGCGGTTGATCCGGCTCGCGCGGCTGCAGTTCCGGCGGTGCCGGGCGCGGTTCGGGGATGTCTTCCGGCAATGGATTATGCAGCCAGTAAGGCTGCAGCCCATAGTAGCCGTAGTAGTCGTTTTCGTAATGTCGCGAGATGGGCAGCGAAGTATCGACATCCGGGCAGTTCTCGATTTGCTCCCGCGTCAGATCCACGTGCAGTAATTCTTCCTCTTCGGCGACGGCAGTTATCGCCGACGGCGGGATCAGGACATCCCTGCCCAACAGCCAGTTGCCGGTATGAACGACGAAGTACCGTACCGCCCAGTGCTCGTCATCGAAAAAAATTTCTTTCAGGCGGCCGATCTCGCCGTCACGCGCCTGCAGGTGAAATTTACTTAACTGCGCCAGGTTTCTAAGTTGCCTCATTTTCGATTTCCCCATTCGTAAATCCGGTTGATGATGTCAGGATTGACTGGATTTCATCTGCTGCCAGGGTTTCTTTTTCCAGTAGCGCCTGCGCCAGCGATTCCAGCTGGCTGCGATGCTGTTGCAACAGGGTCTTGATCTCCTGCTCGATACCCTTTAGCAGGGAACCAATTTCATCGTCGATAACCTGCGCCGTATGTTCGCTGAAATCGCGTTGCTGGGTCATTTCCCGCCCCAGAAATATGTGTTCTTCACCGCGACGAAACGCTACCGGCCCGATTTTTTCGCTCATCCCCCAGTGCGTTACCATGTGCCGCGCCAGCCTGGTCGCCTGCTTGAGATCGTCTTCGGCACCGGAGCTCACTTCGCCGAACATCATTTGCTCCGCCGCCCGCCCGCCGAGCATCACGCCGATGCGATCGTGCAGGTAGGTTTTACGCAGGTTGTAGTGTTCTTCCTCCGGGATCTGTTCGGTTACGCCGAGCGCTCGCCCACGCGGGATAATGCTGACTTTGTCGAGCGGATCGGCGCTCGGCAATTGAGTCGCGACCAGCGCATGCCCGGCCTCGTGGTAGGCAACCAGGATTTTTTCGTCGTCGCTGATAATCAACTCGCGTTTTCCGCCGAGCACGACCTTGTCGCGTGCATTGAGCAGGGATTCCATGTTTACGGTTTCGCGGTTTTCCCTGCCGCATAATAACGCGGCTTCGTTCACCAGGTTTTCCAGGTCCGCGCCCGAGAAGCCGACGGTCAGGGCCGCGATACGATCCAGGTCGGCATCTTCGCTCAAGGGTACATCGGCGCTGTGAATGTCGAGTATGGCCCGCCGGGCTTTCTTATCCGGCAGGTCCAGGGTTATCTTGCGATCGAAACGCCCGGGCCGCATCAATGCGGCGTCGAGCACATCCGGGCGATTGGTAGCAGCCAGCACGACTACCGCTTCGTGTGGATCGAAGCCATCCATTTCGCCCAGTATCTGGTTCAGGGTTTGTTCGCGTTCGTCGTGTCCACCACCCAGGCCGGTGCCCCTGGCTCGCCCCACGGAATCGATTTCGTCGATAAAGATGATCGACGGTGCTTCCTTGCGGGCGCTGGCGAACATGTCGCGTACCCTCGAAGCGCCGACGCCGACGAACATTTCGATAAACTCGGAGCCGCTGATGCTGAAGAAGGGCACGTTGGCCTCGCCGGCGACCGCCTTGGCCATCAGGGTCTTACCGGTGCCCGGCGGCCCCATCAGCAGGATTCCTTTCGGAATCTTGGCGCCGAGCTTGCGATAGTGCTCCGGTTCCTTCAGGTAACCGACAATTTCACGCATATCCCGCTTGGCGTTTTCCAGGCCGGCCACGTCATCGAATGTCAGTTGCGAATCCGAGCGGCGAAAACGCTTGGCGCGGGATTTTCCGAAGTCGAAGATGCCGTCGCCACCGCCAATGCCGCCGAGGCCTTTGCGCATTCTCGAGGTGCCATACCAGAACAGGCCGATGATCAGGATCCAGGGTAATACCCCGATCAGGGCCTTCGACAACCAGTTGGCCTCGGTCGAGACGACGCGAATCTCGACCTGGTGCTGTTCGAGCAGGGTAATTAGTTCCGGGTCCTGCAACGGGGGAGCGGTCGTGATAAATCGAGAGTAGGTTCTTTTCCCGTCAAGCTCGGGATGTGCCCGGGATTGATGGTATTCCCCGGAAATTCGATCGCCCTGAAACTCCACCCAGGTAACCTGGTCATCCGCTACCTCGGACTTGAACTGGCTATAAGGCACGGACAGCTTGCCGTCGTTGGTGGGGTTCAAAAAGAACCAGGTAAAAATCAGCAAAACGATGAACCACGACAGGTAGCGCCACCAGGGCAGGGGTTGCTGCCAGTCGAAGGGCTGTTTCGGCTGTTTAGGCGGCAGGTGGTTCGGCATCGGCGTTTTTCGCTGAAAAAGACAGCCTAGCGCAGTTTTGGGTCCCCATAATTGCGGTTGGTCAAGTGACTGGGGATTATCTGCAGTTAATTCGACCGGATTTTATAGGACTCGACTGGTTCGCATCCGCTGTCAGCTTATCCAGATCAATCTCCCCGCACCCTCTGAATATCGCCTGATGACCCGCCTTGAGGATGAATTAGATATAAATTAATTTGATGAGGATAAGTAAAAAATAAAATTTACTTATTAGCTTTACTTTTGACGTGATCAATTTATTTGTTTTGCATCGGCAACCCCGACTAACCACACTATCGGTCAGCTAATTATTCTTACCAGGTTGACTATCTATGGCGGCGAATCCTGCACGACAACGTGAAGTCAAATCGACTACCTGCTACATGTGTGCCTGTCGTTGCGGCATCAACGTCACCGTCGAGGATGGCGAGGTGCGCTTCATCCAGGGAAATCCCGAGCACCCGATCAACAAGGGCGTGCTTTGTGCCAAAGGTGCCTCGGGTATCATGAAACAGTACTCCCCGGCGAGGCTGACCAAGCCCCTGCGCCGCAAGCCGGGTGCCGAACGCGGGCGTTCGGAGTTCGAGGAAATCTCCTGGGAAGAAGCGCTCACCACGATCAGCGAACGTCTGCACCATATCCGTGAGACCGATCCGAAGAAATTCGCGCTCTACACCGGTCGCGACCAGATGCAGGCGCTGACCGGGCTGTTTGCCAAGCAGTTCGGCACGCCCAATTACGCCGCGCACGGCGGCTTTTGCTCGGTCAACATGGCCGCCGGCCTGATCTACACGATCGGCGGCTCGTTTTGGGAATTCGGCGGTCCGGACCTGGATCGCTCGAGGCTGTTCATCATGCTCGGCACCGCCGAGGATCATCATTCCAACCCGATGAAAATCGCGCTGGCAAAGTTCAAGCGCAACGGCGGCAAGTTTATCGCGGTAAACCCGGTGCGCAGCGGCTACGCCGCAATCGCCGACGAATGGGTTCCGATCAAGCCCGGTACCGACGGTGCGCTGCTGCTGGCCATCATTCACGAAATCATCGCGCAGGGACTCTACGATCGCGAGTTTCTGATGCGTTACACCAATTCCCCGGACCTGGTAAACGTCGACCTGGAGAGTGATGAATTCGGCCTGTTCCTGCGCTCGGAGATCGAGGTCGAGGAAACCTGCATCGAACCGGCCAACAAGATGTGGTGGGATCGCGAACGCGAGCAGGCCGTGCATGCGCATGCCGAGGATACCGACCCCCGCCTGCTGGGCGAGTTCGAACTCGAGGATGGTGCTCGGGTGAAGCCGGCGTTTCAACTGCTCAAGGAGCGCGTCGCCGACTACACGCCGGAGTGGGCCGCGGGTATCACCGGCATCGATGCCGAGACGATACGGCGGCTGGCGCACGAGATGGGTATCACCGCGCGCGACGAGAAAATAGAGCTGCCTTTTCCGTGGACCGACGCCTGGGGCAAGGAGCACGAGTCGATTACCGGCAACCCGGTTTCATTCCACGCGATGCGCGGACTGGCCGCGCATTCCAACGGCTTTCAGACCATCCGGGCGCTCGGCATCCTGATGACGATACTGGGCACGATCGACCGGCCTGGCGGGTTTCGCCACAAGGCACCATTCCCGCGTCCGATTCCGCCCTGTGCCAAGCCGCCGAACGATCCCGAGGCGATTCAGCCCGGGGCGCCGCTGGAAGGCATGCCGCTCGGCTTCCCGGCAGCGCCCGAGGATTTATTCGTAGACGAGCAGGGTGAACCGGTGCGTCTCGACAAGGGTTTTTCCTGGGAGTACCCGCTGTCGGTGCACGGCCTGATGCATAACGCCATCACCAACGCCTGGCGCGGCGATCCTTACCCGATCGACACGCTGTTGCTGTTCATGGCGAACATGGCCTGGAATTCGTCGATGAACACCGAGCGCGTGCGCGAGATGCTGGTCGACAAGAACGATGACGGTGAATACAAGATTCCTTTTCTCGTGGTTTGTGACGCCTATCACTCGGAAACCATCGCGTTCGCCGATATCGTGCTGCCAGACACGTCTTACCTCGAGCGTTACGACGCGATGTCGATGCTGGACCGGCCGATTTCGGAATTCGAGGGGCCGGTGGATTCGGTGCGTGTACCCGTGGTTCCGCCCAAGGGCGAATGCCGGCCGTTCCAGGATGTGCTGGTGGAGCTGGCTACCCGCCTCAAGTTGCCGCGCTTCCTGAATCTCGACGGCAGCCGCAAGTTCAGGGATTACAAGGACCTGGTGATCAACTATGAAACCGAACCTGGCTCGGGTATCGGGTTTCTCGCCGGCTGGCGCGGCAAGGGCGGGGAGAAATTCATGCGCGGCGAACCCAATCCCAACCAGTGGGAGATGTACGCCAAAAACAATTGCGTCTACCAGCACGAGTTGCCGAAGTCTTATCAGTACATGCGCAACTGGAACCGCGGTTACCTGCACTGGGCCCAGGATCATGGCCTGATCCGCTATACCGACCCGGTTAACCTGCATCTCTACTCGGAAGTGCTGCAGCGTTTTCGCCTTGCCGCCGAGGGCAAGCGTCCGGGCCGCCAACCACCTGATTACCTGCGCGAGCGGGTGCGCACGCATTTCGATCCGTTGCCGTTTTACGCCGAGCCGCTGGAAACGCAGGCTATCGACAAGAACAAGTATCCGCTGAACGCGATTACGCAGCGCCCGATGGCGATGTACCATTCCTGGGATTCGCAAAACGCCTGGCTCAGGCAGATCCATGCGCACAACTACCTGTTCCTCAGCCCGCAAGTGGGCGCGCAGAACGGCTTCGACGACGGCGACTGGATCTGGGTCGAATCGGAGCACGGCCGCGTGCGTTGCATGTGCCGCTTCAGCGAGGCGGTGGAGCCGGGGACCGTCTGGACCTGGAACGCCATCGGCAAGGCGGCGGGCGCCTGGGGTCTGGACAAGCAGGCCAACGAATCGCAAAAGGGTTTTCTGCTCAACCACCTGATCAGCGAAGAGATTCCGTCGGGGCAGGGCGACTACCGCTTTTCCAATTCCGATCCGGTCACCGGCCAGGCCGCCTGGTACGACGTCCGCGTGCGCGTTTACAAGGCGGACGACGACGAACCGAAGCAGACGTCGCCACAGTTTCCGACCCAGCCGCGGGTGCCCGGCATGGAGCCGGCGCGCGGCCGCTGGCAGTCTTTTGTCAGGGGGCTGGGCAAATGACGCAGCTCGCCCTGGTTATAGATCTGAACACCTGCGTCGGTTGTCACGCCTGCGTCACCAGCTGCAAGGAATGGAATACTTCAGGTGAGGCGGGGCCGATGGTGGACCGCAATCCCTACGCGAAGTCCTGCCTGCATTGCGAAGACCCGCCCTGCGTGCCGGTATGTCCCACCGGCGCGAGCTACAAGCGTCCCGAGGATGGCATCGTGCTGGTCGACTACGACAAGTGTATCGGCTGCGAGTACTGCTCCTGGGCCTGCCCCTACGGCGCGCGTGAAATCGATGAGCAGCAGAAGGTGATGAAGAAATGCACGCTGTGCGTCGACCGGATATACGACGAGACTCTGCCCGAGGCGGAGCGCAAGCCGGTGTGCGTGCTGTCATGTCCCACCAGCGCGCGTATCTACGGCGACATTCATGACCCGGAATCGGAGGCCTCGCGCGCGATAAACGAAAGCGCTGGATACCAGCTGATGCCGGAATGGAGCACCAACCCGGCGAATCACTACCTGCCGCGACGCAAGGTCAAGATTACGGTGCACGAGGAGGATCTGCAGCGCGCGGATAATCCGTTGCGCAAGGAAGATCGGGGGCCACGCGCGCCGACCAGCCGCACCACGCTGGACGATTCCACTTCATGGTAACGGGAGATAGCATATGAAGCCGGCGATATCGGTTGTTTTGTTGACGACGTTGATCGGCGCCGGACAGGGCCTGTTCCTGGCCTGGTACAGCGCCGAATGGTTCGTGATGCTGTCGATGCTGGCACCGACACCGGTCGACTACGCTGGCTATGCGGCGGGTTTGAGTTTCCTGTTACTGGCAGCGGGACTGTTCGCCTCCTTCTTTCACCTGGGACACCCGGAGCGGGCCTGGCGCGCCGCCGCCATGTGGCGCACTTCATGGTTATCACGCGAGGTGATTGCATTGCCGCTCGCAATGGTGCTGATCCTGAGTTACGCGCTGGTTAAGCTGGCCGAGATCGATCTGGTTGTATTCAACCTGGGCGGTATTCCGATATCGATTGCTACCATCCTCGGTTTTGGCGCGGTACTGGCGGTATGCGCCCTGTTTATCTGTACCGCGATGATATACGCCTGCCTGAAATTCTTACGGCAATGGTATAGCCCGTTAACCGTGCTCAATTTCTTTTTGATGGGTTGCGCTTCCGGGTTCACGCTGGCGACAGTCCTTGCCGTCGTTACCGGTGACGAGCGCTTTGCTTATTTCGCCGGCATGGCGGTGTTCCTGACCGCTGGCGCCCTGGTCTCGCGTTACGTCAGCCTGTTGCGTAACCGCAACCTGCGCAGCCCGTCGACCGTGCAGTCGGCCATCGGCGTGCATCATCCCACCATTCGCCAGATAGCCCAGGGCGCGATGGGCGGCAGCTTCAACACGCGCGCCTTCATGCATGCCTACGGGGCGCCGGTATTGCGCCTCGTGCGCCGCGGTTTTATCGTGCTGGCTTTTATCCTGCCGCTGCTGCTGCTGTCGTTCGGCGATACCGAGACCTGGCTGCTCTATGGTTTGGCCTTTGCGCTGCAGTATCTCGGATTACTGGCCGAGCGCTGGTACTTTTTTATCGAAGCCGAGCACCCGCAGAACATCTACTACCAGATGATATCCTAGGTTCGATTAATACCGCGGTGCGGACCGCGGGCTACAAGTCGATCGACAATGGATCGAACGCCTGATCTGGTGGATGGAAAAACGGTTAGTGATTTTGCCGCGCAGGCTTTTGCTATAAGGTCCTTTTTCGATCGTCGTGACTCTCTGCGGCACGCCAGTCTTGCGCCGAGATTACTGGCCGAAGAAAATCTCGTAACGCGTGAACGTCTTATTGAAAAATGAAGATTCAGAATCTATGGAAGAATTTTATATAATAAATACAGTAGTTTATTGACCATACTTAATAAAATGGTTTAACTATTGCGATCGAAAAGTCCTTAGAATCATGCGCTTGATAGATGTATATGGATCATGCCTGAGCTAGTGTGGGGCTTTGTAAACTGCAAGATTGCTGCATCCGAAGCACAAGTTTAGACGGAGTAAGAGCGCCATCACGCGGCGCTTGCGGCAGAGGAACCGGAGAATTAAAGATGCAGGCACGCCGCTTTATCCAATGTGACGTTTTCACCCCCGTGCCGACGCTCGGCAACGCGCTTGCGGTCGTGGTCGATGGTGACGGATTGCCCGGGCAGGCGATGCAACAATTTGCCGCCTGGACCAATCTTGCCGAAACCACTTTCATTCTGCCGCCGCGTGACGCGCGGGCCGACTACCGCTTGAAAATATTCACGCCGGTGCGAGAAATGTTGTTCGCAGGCCACCCGACGCTGGGTAGCTGTGCCGCCTGGTTGCACAGCGGCGGTACCCCGCGGCAGGCGGGCCGGGTGCTGCAGGAGTGCGGCATCGGTATTGTGGAGATAGATATCAGCAATCCTGAGTTGCCGGCCTTTATCGCGCCGCCGACCCGCATTCGGCCGATCCCGGAGGCAACGCTGGGAGACATTTGCGCTGCGCTGGAGATAGCGCCCGGGCAAGTTCTGCATAGCGCGGAGCTCGACAATGGTCCGGTATTCCAGGTGCTGCAGCTGGATTCCGCCGAGTCGGTGCTGGCGCTCGATTCGTCGCGCGTACGCTGGCCGGCCTTCAAGTCGATCGGTGTGCTCGGCGCGCACCCGCCGGGGAGTGAATGTGAATACGAAGTGCGCCACCTGGCGCCTTCGAGCGGGATGAGCGAGGACCCGATCACCGGTTCGCTCAACTCCGCGCTGGCGCACTGGCTGCAGGCCGAGGGCCGTTTGCCGGGGTCCGTGACGGTCGCCCAGGGCACCAGCATCGGGCGCCACGGACGCGTCGCAATCGAGCCGCTCGATCGAGACAATGTCAAAATAGGCGGGCAAACCCATATCCTGATCGAAGGTGAGGTCATGCTCTGATGGAGAGGTTACGATGATCGAACTATGGGGGCGCAAGAATGCCTACAACGTACAGAAAGTGTTGTGGATGCTGGGCGAGCTGGCGCTCGATTATCGACACTATGACGTCGGCGGTAATACCGGCGACCTCGAAACCCCCGAGTTCCTGGCCTTGAATCCGCATGCGCGTATTCCGATGATACGCGACGACGGCGCCGTGATCTGGGAATCGAATACGATCCTGCGTTACCTCGCGGCACGCTATAGCGCCGGGGAACTGTGGCCGCAGGATCCGCTCGAGCGCTCCCTTGCCGAGCGCTGGATGGACTGGGAACTCAGCAAGCTGCAACCCGATTTTATCGAACTGTTCTGGGGCTACTTCCGTACCCCGGAAGCGTCCAGGAACATGACACGGATCGAGGCCGCGGCCCGGCGTTGTGAGCAACACTTCGAGTTGCTCGACGCGCACCTGCGGCGGCAGCCGTACCTCGCCGGTGACGATTTCTCGATCGGCGATATTCCCTGTGCCGTCTGCCTGTACCGCTATTTCGAAATGGGATTCGAGGTGGTGCAACCGGCGTCGGTAATGCAGTGGTACCAGCGTCTGGCGAACCGCGGTGCTTACCGCGATGCGGTCATGACGCCCTTCGAAGAATTGCGCGGACGCGTCGATTTTTGAGCCCTGGCTGGATCTTGTGAAAGTTGAGGCCCCGTCTGGCTTTGTCGAATTGTTGAAATACCTCGCAACGGCACGCGCAACGGGTTACTTCGGCGCAAGAAATCAGTAACATGAGCCGCTCACCGGAATAAGTGCATGAATTATCGCTGTATGCAAATCTCCGATTACGATGCCGTAATGAAACTGTGGCAGGACTGTGAAGGGCTCAGCCTGCGCGACGCGGACTCGTTAGAGGGTATCGAGCGGTATCTCGAGCGTAATCCGGGACTCAGTTTCGTGGCCCTGGATGGAGCGCGGATCGTCGGTTCGATCATGGCAGGGCACGATGGCAAGCGCGGTTATATCCAGCACCTTGCCGTTGGCGAGAAATCGCGCGGGATTGGGGTGGCGGGTGAACTGGTGTTGCGCTGCCTGTCCGCGCTAAAATCTCAGGGCATCGAGAAGTCGCACGTGCATGTTCTGAAAAACAATGAAGCAGGGCGTCACTACTGGTCTGGTCGTGGCTGGATAGAACGTTCCGAGATTGTGATGTATTCGTTCATCAACGGTGATAATGACAACGCCTGAAGCCGACATCGAGCATCTCGATCCGGATGTTGCCGAGGTGCAGGCGCTGATCGCCGCATCGGATGCGTATTATGACGGTCTGTACCCTGCGGAGAGTACCCATCTCGAAAGCAGCGCGGATCTCAAGCGCCCCGACGTGCTGTTTATCGGCTGTCGGCTCGATGGCAAACTGGTGGCCAGCGGTGCCGCCAAGATCATGCGGGACGACGGGGTCTACGCCGAGGTCAAGCGGGTGTTCGTGCTCGAGCAATATCGCGGCAGGGGGCTGTCCAGGAGAATCATGCTATTTCTCGAAACCGAGTTAGAGCGTCGTGGAATCAGGCTGTTTCGTCTCGAAACCGGCATCAAGCAGCCCGAGGCTTTGGGGTTGTATCGAAAACTCGGTTACCGCGAACGCCCACCTTTCGGCGGCTATCGCGTCGATCCGCTGAGCGTATTCATGGAGAAGTGTAGTGAGTAAAAATCGAGGTAAGCTCCCACCGGTAATTGTCTTATCGATGGTGGCTCTGTAGATGGCACAGGCTGAAATGTACAAGGTCGGAACCATGGGCAACGGGTTTCTCGCGGTCATGGCCTGCCCGACGATGGAAGCGAATGCGCCGGCGTCGATTGCCAACATCGCAAGACTCGGTATCAAGCTGGTGGTTTCACTGCTGGAGCCCGGCGAAGCGAGAACCCTCGGCCTCGAAGGCGAGCGGTTCGAAGTCAAGGCACACGGGATGGAGTTTATATCCTTTCCGATTGCCGACATGGGCCTGCCCGCCTCGGTGCAGGAATTTGCCAGCATCACGAAAACCTTGTTCGCGCAGGTCAACGCCGGCAGTAACACGCTGGTGCACTGCCGGGCCGGAATCGGCCGTTCGGGATTGCTCTCCGCCGGCGTGCTGTTGCACGCAGGCATGGGTGCCGGGGAAGCCTTCGCCTATGTCTCCAAAATGCGGGGCATTCGGGTTCCCGAAACCCCCGACCAGCACGACTGGCTGGTTGCCAATTATCCCGTGATCGTCGCAAAACGCTGAGTCCGCGGCGATGCTGCAATCCCAAAGTTTGCAATGAACCTGGCGCTGGATCATCTCGCCGACAACCCAATTATCGACGAGCTGGTATGCTGGCCGCCGAGGACACAGAGGATCAAGAGCGTTCGTGCCTGCAGTGCCATGTTTCGCAAGCCCTTTATCGAGGTCGAATGCGGAGACGGCGAGGTTTTTCATCGTCATTTTGCGCGCGATTCGTTCGCCGATTACTGGGCCGAGGCCTGGGTTATTCTCGACACCCTGACCACGATCGAATTGATATCCGATTTCGATTTCAAGCCGGTGGCCGAACCCGAAAAACTGGCGCGGCAGGTATTGCAAACCCGTGACGAGTGTATCGCCGAAAGCGACCTGATGTTCGAACAGGGCATGTACAGCCAGTTCCTGATGCAGTATGGCGAGGATTGTAAAAACCTGCCCGCGCAGGCGCTGCAAAGGATTGCCGAGGCACGTAAACAGGTCGAGCCGGCAGGCTGAATTCGCCCCGATTCTAATCCATCGTCACCAGCCGCAGGGCGATGCCCCACATGAAGCAGCCGATCAGGAAATCCAGCACTCGCCAGGCGCGTGCCGTGGCAAACACCGGTCGTAACAGTCCCGCGCCGTAACCCAGCCCGAAGAAAAACACGAAGGAGGCCAGCATCGCGCCGCCGGTAAACCAGGTAATGTCGGCGCTGAACTGGGTCGATACCGAGCCGAGCAACACCACCGTGTCCAGGTAGACATGTGGATTGAGCCAGGTAAAGGCGAGGCAGGTGAGCGCCGATTGCCAGGCGCTGCTGCTCTTGATTTCGCTCGGCAGCAGCCCATGATCCAGGCGTATCGCGTTGTAAAAACTGAGCAGCCCGTAAACCAGCAGGAAGGCCGCGCCGCCATAGCGAGCGATCGTCACCAGCGAAGGAAAGGATGCGACCAGCACATGAAAACCGCTAACCCCGATCAGGATCAGGATCGCGTCCGACACGGCGCAAATCAGGCAGACCAGGAAGACGTGTTCGCCTCGCAAACCCTGCTTGAGCACGAACGCATTCTGCGCGCCGATGGCGAGGATCAGCGAAAAGCCGAGCGAGAATCCGAAGAGCAGCGCGTCCATTGATTATTCAGGGGTAAAGCATCAGAATCTGCGCATGTTAAAGCAGCAGCTGCAAAAACCCGAATTCTTTCTCTACCTGTTCGCCGCAGCGGTACCGATCAGCTTTGCCGCCTGGCAGGCGATGATCAACAACTTCTCGATCGAGCAGGCCGGTTTTACCGGGATCGAGATCGGTATCCTGCAAAGCCTGCGCGAGGTGCCGGGATTTCTCGCCTTCGCGGTCGTGTTCTTGCTGGTGCTGATGCGTGAGCAAACCATCGCTTTTTTCTCGCTACTGGCGCTCGGCATCGGTACCGCGATCACCGGCATGTTGCCGTCGGTGATGGGGCTTTATTTCACGACCGTCCTGATGTCGGTGGGCTTTCACTACGCCGAGACCATCAGTCAATCGCTGTCGCTGCAGCTGGTCAGCGCCCAGCGCCTGCCCCTGGTGCTCGGCAGGATGATGGCGGTTGGCTCGTTTATCGGGCTCGCGGTGTTTGCCGTGCTCTACATCATGGTCGAGTGGCTGGCGCTCGATTACCTGTGGGTCTACCTGCTGTTCGGCCTGTGCACGCTGGTCATCGCCGTGGTGATGTATTTCGGCTGCCCGCATTTCGACGGTGAAGCCGAGCAGCACAGGACCATGGTGCTGCGCAAACGCTACTGGCTTTACTACCTGCTGACGTTCTTGTCGGGCGCGCGGCGACAGATCTTCGTCGTCTTCGCCGGTTTCCTGATGGTCGAGAAATTCGGTTTCACGGTAGGGCAGATGTCATTGCTGTTCCTGGTCAACGGCGTGCTGACGATTTACCTCGCGCCGCGCATTGGACGGCTGGTGAATCACTGGGGCGAGAGGCGCACGCTGACGCTGGAATATGCCGGGCTGGTCTGCATCTTCACCGCCTATGCCTACGCCGAGAGCGCCTGGTTCGCGTCGTTACTGTATATTTTCGATCACGTTTTTTTCGCGATGGCGATCGCGCTTAAGAGTTACCTTAAGAAAATTGCCGACCCGGCCGACATGGCCGCGACCGCGGGCGTCTCGTTTTCGATCAATCATATCGCGGCGGTCGTACTGCCGTTCGCGCTCGGCCTTGTCTGGATCGTGCGGCCTCGCTGCTGCTGTCGCAAATGATGCCGGGCGCGCCGGAGCGCGGCATGGAAACGGTCTTCTCGCACAGCTGATAGCGGGTCGTTCAGCCGATAAAGGAAGAGATCCGGGTGAGCTGAAACCTTTACACGATTCCTGATTGCTGTTCCCGGGACAGTCAGGTTGAACCGTCGGCCATTTAAAAAACAGGAGGAGATTTGCAATGTCTATGCAAAGACTGCAAAACAGGGTCTGTATCGTGACCGGTGCAGCCTCGGGAATCGGCCGGGCCATCGCGATGTTGTTCGCGCGAGAAGGCGCACAGATTGTTATCTTCGATCCCCGCGTCGAACCAGTCGAGGGTGGCGAATCGACGCTGGACTGCATCCAGCGGGCAGGCGACAAAGCGATAGCCTGTCCGGTCGACGTGTCGGATTGGGAGCAACTCGATCGTGCGGTGACCGAAGTCATTGACGAGTTTGGCGCTCTGCACGTGATGGTGAACAACGCGGCGATCTACACCGGCAGCAATTTGCTGGAAACCACGCAAGAGGACTGGGACCGGGTCATGGCGGTCAACCTGCGCGGTGTTTTCAATGGCTGTAAACGCGCGGTACAGCAGATGCTGACGCAGGAACCGTGCGGCGAAGCGCGCGGCCGTATCGTCAACATCTCATCCCAGCACGGCATGATCGCCTGCCCGGGAGATATTGCCTACGGCGTCAGCAAGGCAGGCTCGGTGTATATCACCCGTCAAATCGCGGCGGACTATGCCGCTCAGGGTATCGTCTGCAACGCCGTGGCG
>CAMYON010000001.1:815-140023 GCA_947260025.1 uncultured Gammaproteobacteria bacterium | reverse complement strand
ACCGTTTGCGCCAGCCTGAGGCTAGCACAAAGCGCGCCGCCCGACGAAATGCCACTGAAAATACCCTCTTTCGCCGCCAGCTCGCGAGTATAGACCTCGGCTTCCTCGCGCGATACCTCGATAATCTGGTCAACTGCCTCGGGTCGATAAATTCTGGGTACGTACTCCGGCGGCCATCGACGTATGCCGGGAATAGCGGAGCCTTCGGTGGGTTGCACGCCAACGATTCGAATAGCCGGGTTTACTTCCTTGAAGTAACGAGAGCAGCCCATAATGGTGCCGGTAGTACCCATCGAACTGACGAAATGAGTGATCTGATGATCGGTCTGGCGCCAGATTTCCGGGCCCGTGGTTTCGTAATGCGCCAGCGGATTGTCGGAATTGGCGAACTGATCGAGCATTTTGGCTTTGCCCGATGCGTTCATTTCTTCGGCGATATCGCGCGCCCTGATCATGCCCTCTTCCTTGCTTACCAGGATAATTTCGGCGCCAAAAGCACGCATGGCCGCGAGTCGTTCGTGACTCATGTTATCCGGCATAATCAACGTCATATGGAAACCGCGCATCGCGGCGACCATGGCCAGGGCGATACCGGTGTTGCCGCTGGTGGCTTCCACCAGCGCGTCGCCAGGCTCGATCTCTCCCCTGGCCTCGGCATGTTTGATCATGCTGTAAGCCGCGCGGTCCTTGACCGAACCGGCCGGATTATTACCCTCCAGTTTCACCGATATGCGGTTGTCGACGCCCGCACCCAGGCGCTGCAATGTTACCAGTGGAGTATTTCCGATATAATCCTGTAACAACATAAACCATTACAACCCAATCGAGGATGGGAGTTCCCAAACCTGTCATTTTACTTTAACAGGGAATTGCAGATAAGCGATTTCTGAACCAAGGAGAAGGTTCTTTGCGATTAATCACCAGAGTTAGTCCGCTATCGCCGCCAGTGCCGCAGTTTTTCGCCGGGGCGAAATCCGGTGACGATAAGCTCCAGGACCGCAAGCAGGAGAACGTTTATGATCAGGCGACCTGCCTGAGATTATCCGGCAGGTTCTAGCCAAATGCGAGGAATGGAATCGTGATTAGTAACAGCTGGTATAAAGGAATAGTGTGCGGCCTGATTTTACTGGCGTCGAGCCAGGCACCCGCGCAGCATGCCATCAGCCAGATCATCATTGTCAAGAGCAGCGACAATACCTACTTTAACCAGAGCATAGAAACCCTGATCAATCAGGTAGACCGGACGATTAAATTCAATGTCGTCATGCCACAGGATCTGGACGCCGTTGTCGATGCCGGGGGCGAGCAGCAGATTTTCGTCGCACTCGGGCAATCGGCTGCCGAGGCAGTCAGCCGGCTCGATGGCGAAATCAGCGCATTCAACGCCTACCTCACCGAGGAACAGTCTCGCAACCTGAATCTCGAAAACCAGGTCGCTGTGCTGCTCGATCAACCCCTGCAACGCTATCTCGCGTTTTGCAGGTTTATACTAGCGGTCGATTCGGTCGGCATAATCACCGAGCAGGCAATCGTTCTGGATCCGGTACAATCGGATTTACTGCAGGTTCTGGATTTCAGCCTGAACCAGTACCAGATCGATCCACTCAACAAACTGCTGCCCGTGTTGCGCCGCCTGTTGACGCTAAACGACGCGTTGCTGATGCTGCCAAGACAGTCGGTTTATAACCGGGATACGCTCAAGGGCGTATTGCTGACCGGCTACCGCAATCGTAAGCCGGTAATCAGCTACTCGCCGGCGCACGTCAAATCCGGCGCACTGGCATCGATTTACTCTTCGCCAATCGACATCGGTCGGCATCTTGCGACGCTGGTAAACCGGCAGCTGAAAAATCCCGCGCAGGAGACCAGCGGTTTCGAGTTTGCCCGATTTTACTCGATTCGTACCAATCCACGTATCGCCTCCGCCCTCGGCATCGTGCTTCCGGCCGAGGGTGAGCTGCGTTCTGCACTGGACAGGTTGCAACGATGAAACGCCTGGGCATAAAGTACCAGCTATTGCTGATCACGCTGATCCCGGTGTTCCTGATCGATTTAATCTTTACCTACGCGCATATCGATAACAGTATCGAACAGGCCGGCAAGCTACTGCAGAGCAAGGGTCAAATCATCGCCCGGCAGATAGCCGGCGCTTCCGAGTTCAACCTGTTTACCGGGAACGACAGCCAGATCCAGTACCTGCTGGATCAGTCCGTCGGCAGCAACGAAATCGTGCGGGCATCGATTTACGATCGCCAGGGACAGTTGATCGCGGAGTCTGTTGGCGACGCGTTCGTTGAAATGTCGGCAACCGACTACTCTTATTACCGCCAGGCGATCCTGTCCCAGAGTATCGAGCAATCGGATGTTTTCACACCCGATTCTGGCGACAGGCAGGAAACCAGCACCCTTGGCTGGGTGCATTTGTACTTATCGCACCGGCAACTCGAACAGTCCACCCGCGATATCATTTTCAGTTCGTCGCTGTTTTTCATATCGATCCTGGTCATGGCAATCATGGTGACCATAGTGATAAGCCGCCGTATTACACAACCGATATTCGGGCTGATGGAGCACCTGAAAAACGTCGAGACCGGCCAGCTCGGCAGGATCATCGAGCCCATCGAAGCCAATGAAATCGGGGCAGTGCAAAAGGGATTCAACCGCATGACCCAGGCCCTGCTGACCAATCGTCGACACCTCAACCAGCGCATCCAGCAGGCAACCCGGCAACTGAACGAGGCGATTACCGAGCTGGAATCGAAAAACCGGGAACTCGGCTTTGCCCGCGACCGGGCGCTGAATGCGAATCGCAGTAAATCCGAGTTCCTGGCCAATATGAGTCACGAAATCCGCACTCCGATCAACGGGATAAAGGGTTTCATCAGCTTACTCAACCAGTCGCAACTGGATCATCTACAGCAGCGCTATGTCGATATCATTCTTAAATCGACCGCAGATCTGACCAATATCGTCAACGAGATTCTCGATTTCTCCAAGATGGAGTCGGGCAAGCTGCATATTATCGACGAGGAGTTCGACCTTTACGAAGTTATCGAGCAAACCCGCGATATCCTGTTCATCAACGTGTTGACCAAAAACATCGACCTGAACCTGGTCATTTACAGCGACACACCGCGCTGGCTGGTGGGCGATAAACTACGATTGAAACAGGTTCTCCTCAATCTAATCGGTAACGCGATCAAGTTTACCGATCAGGGTTATGTCCTGATAAAAGTCAGCCTGATCGAAGAAAGCCACGGCGAAGTCGATATCGAAATCACGGTCGAAGACAGCGGTATCGGCATTTCGGCAGAAGATCAGCAATACCTGTTCCAGGCGTTTAGCCAGGTCGAGAGTTCGGATGCACGCCGCTTCCCGGGTACCGGCCTCGGTCTCGTAATCAGTAAGAACCTGGCAACCCTGATGGGTGGCGATATCAGCATGCATTCCGAGCCCGGGCAAGGCTCGAGCTTTTCACTGCGGCTGCCTTTCAAACGCTCTGATCGAAGCGACCCTGCGCATGACGCCAGCGTCGGTGATATCAAGGCATTGATTCTTGGCGCGGAAAATTATTGCTTGATGGAAACCCGCACGCTGTTCGATCGCGCCGGCATCAGCACCGAATGCAGCCTGATCGATAACGACCTGGGTATCGATCCCGTGATGGAATGCATTCAGCGAAACCTGGCCTACATCGACCTGCTGGTGATCGACTTGCGTCATCTCGAAATCGACCTGGAGCAGTTGCTGGACGCGGATATGGGCCGGGCGACCCGAATCATCCTGATGGACTACGATCGAGGCGTCGAACCGATGTTCGATATGCCCGGCGTCGAATTCGTATCCGTTATCAACACCAGCCAGTCAATCGCGGACAGGTTTAGTTGTGAACCGAAATCCGCAAGGCAAAAAGATTCCGTCGATGCGACCGCACCCGCGGACCGCAAGCGGGTGTTACTGGTTGACGACAACCAGGTGAACCTGAAACTGGCGAGCGAACTGATTCGCCTCTGGGGTCACGATGTGACCGAAGCCGAGCATGGCAGCAGGGCGTTGGAAATCTACCGGAAACAGCGTTTCGACCTGATAGTCCTGGACATACAGATGCCGGATATCGACGGCGTCAGCCTGCTGCAAATGATGCGGGAGCACAACCCGCAAGACCAGACCCCCGTGGTAGCGTTGACGGCTAACGTGCTGAACGATGAAGCCGAGCGCCTGCTGGGACTGGGTTTCGATTACTATCTCGGCAAGCCCATCGACGAAGACAAATTTCGTTCACTACTGGACACGGAACCACGGCGCAGCGATTCCAATTCGCAGCGAAGTGCAGATGACAAGGCAAATGCGGAATGCACGCTGGACTATGCCAGATCGCTGGCCCTCTCGGCTGACAATGAATCACTGCTGCGACAGATTTTCGAGATCATACAGCGTGATATACCCGACCAGCAAAAACAACTCGACAACGCACTGCGGCAGCAGGACAGGGATAAGCTCGCGGCACTTGCCCACAAGCTGCACGGCGTTACCTGCTACGCCAGCCTGCCGCGGTTGAGGCGTCGGGTACTGACGTTTCAGCAACGCCTGGGCCATGAAGATCGCGTTGCGCTCGATGACCCGGTTGCAGAACTAATTGCCGAACTCGAGGCGGTAAAAAAGGAAGTCGAGCAGCACCTCGAGGCTATGGAACGTGAGGGTATCTCGGCCTAGCCTGTCTGTCTTGCAGTAAGTCACGAGGCGTCGTTCCGCGAAAACGCCGCGGCTTTGAAGCTTGCGTCAGGATAATCGACGGGAGATGCCGATCAGGACTCCAGCACGACCATTGCTACCGCGTAGTTTTTTTCATCCGATAGCGAAATCATCGCATTTTTGATCTCGAGCCTGGTGATCAGCTCGAGCGCACTATCGAGGAACTTCAGCACCGGTTTGCCCTGCTTGTCATGCTCGATCTGAACCGAATGGAAACCAAACTGCTCCCCGATACCGGTGCCCAGCGCCTTGGCCGTGGCTTCCTTGCCGGCAAAACGGGTTGCCAGGTAGCTGCTGGACTGCCCACGGCGATCGAACTCGGCGAGTTCGTCGCTGGTTAATATGCGTCGGGCGAAACGCACGCCGAACCTGGCTGCCAGTTTTTCCACGCGCGCGGTTTCGGCAATATCCACACCGATCCCGACGATCATGCGCCCGCGGCCCGCGCTTCCAGCATTAACTGCTTGATATCCTTGATCGCCTGCGCCAGCCCGAGGAACACCGCGTCGGCAACGATGGCATGTCCGATATTGAGCTCGGTAACCAGCGGATTGGCGGCAATCGGCCGGACGTTATGCCGGTTGAGACCGTGGCCCGCATTGACCTGCAATCCTTTGCCATGAGCATAGGCAATGGCATCGTTTATGGTTTCCAGCATGCGCACCTGCGCGTCACCCGATGCGTCGGCATAATGCCCGGTGTGTACCTCGATACACGGTGCCCCGCATTCGACAACGGCGTCGATCTGCTCACGGCTGGCATCGATAAACGGAGAAACTCGCGAGCCGACCTCCGCCAGCCTGGCGCAGGCGCTACGTACCTGAGGAAGTTGACCGACCACGTCCAGGCCGCCCTCGGTGGTCAGCTCCTCGCGCTTTTCCGGCACCAGGCAAACGTCTTCGGCCATAAACTCGCTGGCAAATGCCAGCATCTCGTCGGTGATGGCCATTTCAAGGTTGAGCTTGGTGTTAACTACCTGTTTCAGCAGTAGCGCATCCCGCTCCTGGATGTGGCGACGATCCTCGCGCAAATGAAAAGTGATCGAATCTGCACCGGAGTACTCAGCAACCTGGGCTGCATAAACCGGGTCAGGAAAACGTGTGCCGCGTGCCTGGCGGAGGGTTGCAACGTGGTCAATATTCACCCCCAGGGTGATCGGATTAGTCATTTTCTTCTCATCATTTCCAGCGTAACGTCGCGTGATTTTAACGCTTTTCCATGCAAGTTAAAGTCGATCGTGGCGCGTAACACCGATTTCGCCAGGCGTAACACCGCAGCGTCCTGATATTCTCCTCGCTGCCAGTCGAGTACGGTTTTTCCGCTGACCGCATCCCGCGCGGATTCCAGGCAGGCTACGAAACCGTTACTAATGACAAACTGGTAGTAGCCATCCTGGCGAATCGGCAACCCACTGTCCGCATCCACCGCGATATCCGGAAAATATCCCAGCGTTTGCATCAAGCCCAGTTCAAAGCCTCGCAGCTCGGCCTCGCCTATCCTGAACCGTGCTTCCTGCAATAACCCCAGGTAGTCCGCAAAAACCTCGGCATTGGCCTCCTGCTGCGGCAGCACGGCGCCGATTAACTCGTTGACATAAAGCAGGGCCAGGTAATTGTGCTCGTCGATCGGCAAAGCTACCGAGTCGATAGCAGTAAGGGTCTTCAAGTCCTGCCGACCGCTCCAGCTCAAGCTTAACAATTCAAACGGCTGATAAGGCGTTTTTGCCGGGTTACGACGCGCGCCTCGCGCCATCACCCGGATACAGCCGTAATCCCGGGTGAACAGGTCGAGCAGCAGGCTGCTGTTGCGCCATTCTCGCCGGCGCAAGATAAAGCCCGGCTGATCAGAGACCCTGGCTTCCATCGGAATAGCCAAAGGCCGCAAGCGACTGTTCGTCATCGGCCCAGTCGGCGCGGATCTTTACCCAAAGCTGTAAATACACCTTGTTTCCAACCAGCCGCTCGATATCCGCGCGTGCGAGTGAACCTATTTTCTTCAACTGGCTGCCGCCTTTACCGATAACGATAGCCTTTTGCGACTTGCGCTCGACCCAGATAGTGGCCGATATGCGCGTGATATCCGCCTCCTCGATGTAGTGGTCGATACTGACCGTAATCGAGTAAGGCAGCTCCTGTTTAAGCGCACGGAACAATTTTTCGCGCACGATCTCGGCGCTGATAAAACGCATCGACTTGTCGGTCAGCTGATCGTCCGGGAAATGCGGTACCCCGGCGGGTAACCGCACGACGATCAACTGCTGCAGGCGATCCAGGTTATCACCAGTAAGCGCTGAGACTGGCACGCATTCGAATTCCGGGACAAGCTGAGAAATCTTCTGCATCAACGGCAGGCATGCCTCGCGACTCAATTGATCGACCTTGTTAACCACCACGAGCACGTTGCCGTAACCCGCAATCCGCCGCAGAATTTTCTCGTCATCCTGGTTGAAATGATTAATATCCAGCAACACGCATATCAGATCGGCGTCATCCAGCATACTGGTAGCCGCCCGGTTCATGTAACGGTGTATAGCCTTACTGTTGTTGTCGTGAATCCCGGGGGTGTCAACGAAGATACATTGAAAGTCTTCGCCAGTCTTGATACCGAGTATCTGATGCCTGGTGGTTTGTGGCCGGTGGGCCGTGATACTAAGCTTTTCTCCGACCAGCGCGTTCATCAGGGTCGACTTGCCGGTGTTGGGTTTGCCGATCAAGGCCACATATCCGCAGCGAAAGCCGTCATTCATAGCTTGAGTTCATCCAGCAATTTTTGCGCCGCTTGCTGTTCGGCCTGCTTGCGGCTGGTGCCACTGCCGAGCGCCTGCAGTGCGGGATTCTCGATTCTGCAGCTAACGGTGAACAACTGCGAGTGCGATTTACCCGTGGTGCTTTCGATCTCGTAGAGCGGCAGTTCCTGCTGGCGCGCCTGCAGGTATTCCTGCAGACGCGTTTTGGGATCCTTTAACCCGGCCCCGGTTTTTACGCTATCGAGCTGGTTCTCGAACAACTGCATTACCACCTGTTCGACCTGGCCGTAATCGCTATCCAGGTATATCGCACCGATAACCGCCTCGAGCGCGTCGGAAAGAATCGACGCTCGTCTAAATCCCCCGGATTTCAACTCGCCTCCGCCAAGATTGATATGGTCGCCCAGGTTTATTTCCCGGGCGACCTGCGCCAGCGTCGATTGCTTGACCAACGAGGCACGGATCCGGCTCAGGTCACCCTCGTCGGCATCCGTAAAACGTCGATAAATATGGTTCGAAATGATGAGGTTAAGCACGCTGTCGCCCAGGAACTCGAGCCGTTCGTTGTTGCTGTTGCGCGAGAAACTGCGATGCGTCAGGGCTTGCTGCAGTAAAACCTGCTGCCTGAATTGATAACCTGTTAACGCGAGAAACTTATCGGCATTCACCGATCGATAACTGCTGATTCTTCGAAGCGTGCGCCGATAAACAGGTTGGCAAGATAGGGCTCACGGACTTCATAGCTGACGGTCACCGTGGTTTTTCCGTCCTTGCGCACCATTGTCACGTTTTCGCGCGTAATCGATCTGACGGAATCGACATACAGTCTCTTTGACAGGGAAGTCCAGATTTCGCGTTTGGACTTCGCATCGACGGAGGTATCCGTTTGCAGCGCTTCCAGGGCAGCCTTAACCTTGAAGTTATCGTAATACCAGGGAAATAACTTGAAAAACGTGACCACCAGCAGGGCGAAGATGGCGAAAACCAAGATCCATCCTGCAGATGATAAACCTCGTTGCCGATTTCGCGGCTTTGTAATTCTTTTCATAAGCATTACCTCAGTTCGAAATTCTCTGGCCTATCCTCGAGACATCCAGACCGGTTCCACCTTTACGCCAGTCCCAGTGCATCCATATCATAACCGCCTTTCCCACCAGGTTATCCTCGGGCACGAAACCCCAAATCCTGCTGTCATTACTGTGATCGCGATTATCGCCCATCACGAAATAATGGCCATCCGGCACGAAAACCTCTCCGCTGATGCCTATGGTCATACTGGGATTGATCATTACCGTATGCCGGCTCTCGCCCAGTTGTTCGATATAAACCTCACAGCTAGCTGCTCGGCGATCACAGCCACTACCGCCCGCCATTTTATTGAGATCCCCGAGCCCCTCGTAATCACGATCTTTTTCGAACGTCAGGGCCTGGGCATTAATCGCTAAACGACGATTATAGTAACTTATATGATCCCCGGGCAATCCTACGACGCGTTTGATGTAATCCTGTGACTGATCCTTGGGGTAACGGAACACTACCACGTCACCGCGCTGCGGACGGTCACCACTGTTGATACGGGTATGCCAGACCGGCAGGCGAAAGCCATAGCTATACTTATTGACCAGTATAAAATCGCCTACCAGCAGCGACGGCATCATCGAACCCGACGGAATACGAAACGGTTCATAGGCGAAGGCGCGCAGTACCAGCACGATCGCGAGCACCGGGAAGAAAGCCCTGGAATACTCGATAAGAATCGGTTCATTCGGCGGTTTCCTGGCTGCGGATGCACGTCGCATGCGCGCGAACAGAAGCACATCGGCCAGCCATATCGCGCCCGTCACGAGCGTCAGTACCAACAACAAAACCTCAAAATCAAAATGGACCATTCAGTACGCCTCTACTGCGTGCAACACCCTTATCACGTATCAACCTTCAACACCGCGAGAAACGCATCCTGCGGAATTTCAACGCTGCCGACCTGCTTCATACGCTTTTTACCGGCTTTTTGTTTTTCTAGCAATTTTCGTTTACGCGTGACATCGCCGCCGTAACATTTGGCGGTTACGTTCTTGCGCAGCGCCTTGACGTTGGTGCGAGCAACAACGTTCGAACCGATCGCGGCCTGTATCGCAACATCGAACATTTGCCGCGGAATCAGCTCTTTCATTTTCGACGCCAGCTCGCGGCCGCGATAGTCGGCATTGCTGCGGTGTACGATTAGCGACAATGCGTCGACCTTTTCCCCGTTGATCAAAACGTCGAGCTTGACCAGGTTGGAGGCCTCGAATCGCAGAAACTCGTAGTCGAAAGACGCATAACCGCGGCTAACCGATTTGAGCCGATCAAAAAAGTCTAGTACAACCTCGCTCAGAGGCAATTCGAATACCAGCGACACCTGTTTGCCCAGGAATTGCATATCCTTTTGCACACCGCGCTTTTCGATACAAAGCGATATCACCGCGCCGATGTAATCCTCGGGCAGCAATATATTGGCCTGGATAATGGGTTCACGAATTTCATCTACCTTGTTAATCGCTGGCAGATCGGCCGGGTTATGGATCTCGACCAGTTCACCGGCGGTGGTTTCGACCTGGTAAACCACGGTCGGGGCGGTAGTAATCAAGTCGAGATCATACTCGCGTTCCAGCCGCTCCTGCACGATTTCCATGTGCAACATGCCGAGGAAACCACAACGAAAGCCAAATCCCAGCGCCTGCGAAGTCTCGGGCTCGAAGTGCAATGCCGCATCGTTCAGTTTCAACTTCTTGAGCGCTTCACGGCAGTCTTCGTAGTCGTCGGAGCTGATCGGAAACAGCCCGGCAAACACCCGTGGCTGGACCTGTTTGAAATCCGCCAGCGGGCGCTCGGCCGGGTGCTGCGCCAGCGTTATCGTATCGCCCACGCGAGCCGACTCGATATCTTTTATCCCGGCAATGATGTAACCGACACCACCGGCCAGCAGGCAATCCGTATCCGTGCGCTTGGGTGTAAACACGCCAACTTTCTCGACCAGAAAATCCTGCCCGCTGGACATCATGCGGATCTTTTGCTTCGGACGAATGGAGCCCTGCATCACGCGCACCAGCGTGATCACGCCAACGTAGCTATCGAACCATGAATCGATGATCAGGGCCTGGGTACGATTATCTTCGGAACCGTCCGGGGGCGGAATTTTTTCGATTATCTGCTCCAGCAGATCTTCGATTCCGACCCCGGTCTTGGCGCTGACTTCGATCGCTTCCGCAGCATCCAGTCCAATGATTTCTTCGATTTCAAGCTTGACCCGGTCGGGATCGGCGGCTGGCAAGTCTATCTTGTTCAGTACCGGCAGCACCTCAAGGTCGAGGTCGATCGCGGTATAACAATTCGCCACGCTCTGGGCTTCGACACCCTGCGATGCGTCAACCACCAGCAATGCACCCTCGCAGGCGGCCAGCGAGCGCGAAACCTCGTAGGAGAAATCCACGTGTCCCGGCGTGTCGATTATGTTCAGCGTGTATTCCTGGTCGTCGCGCGCCTTATAGCGCAGCGAAACGCTCTGGGCTTTGATGGTAATGCCGCGTTCCCGCTCCAGGTCCATCGAATCGAGCACCTGGGCTTCCATTTCACGTTCGCTTAATCCACCACATAGCTGGATAAAGCGGTCCGCGAGCGTGGACTTGCCGTGGTCGATATGGGCAATAATCGAGAAATTGCGTATTAACTCCATGCGCATAAAGGATACTAGCCCTGCCGAACTCGTGAATTTCTGGAAACGTGGAATGCCGACTTAGTGCAAGCCGGCGCTAGATGTATAAAACCTGCGAAGTTTACGCTAAAGCCAGCGCGGCTAGCAATGCCGATTCATCGAAAAAATAGTGACAGATCTCGGTGTCGCCGTTGCACAACACCGGCACCAGGGCATCGTAGCGTCGCACCAGCTCGATATCGCGGTCGATATCGACTTCACGCCAGCTCAGTGCCTGCCTTTTTTCCGAGAATGCCACCAGCGCCTTGCGCATAGCATCGCACAGGTGGCATTGTTCGCGGTAATAAAAAACTAATTCCAAGCAGCTGCTATCCGCTCAGGAATCCTCGGGGCGAATTGCGAGAAACACGGGCCCGGCACGGCGCTGCACCAGCAAAGCGACCGACTTGCCGGATTGCAACTTATCGGTAATTTCCTCGAAATCGTCGATTGATTCAACCTCGCGGTTGTCGATCATCGTAATCACGTCGCCCTTCTGGATACCGGCATCGCTGGCAGGTCCGGCTTCATCCACTTCGACCACCTGTACCCCGGCTTCGATTTTGAGTTTATTCCTGGCCTCGCTGCTGAGCGTCTCCACCTTCATGCCGAGCGCCGAGTTTTCTTCCAGCGGACTCGTTTCAGGCGTAAACGCGGCCTGTGTTATCGCGTTGGGCAGTTGCGCTATCAAAACCCCGATATCGCGGCGCTTCTTGTCACGAATCACCGTTACCTCGGCTTCCTTGCCTACCTTGGCTCGCCCCACCAGAGGCGGCAGCCCGCTCGAGCGCATCACTTTTTTGCCGTTAAATTCGACGATGACGTCACCGACTTCCAGGCCCGCCTCGGCGGCGGGGCTGTCGTCGAGCACTTTGGCAACCAGCGCACCGTGCGGATTTTCCATCCCGAAGGATTCCGCCAGCTCGCGCGTGACTTCCTGGATCAAAACACCGAGCCAACCGCGCGCTACCGAACCGGTTTCCTTGATCTGGTTCGCAACATCGACCGCCATTTCGATCGGGATTGCAAACGACAGGCCCATGAATCCGCCCGAGCGGCTGTAAATCTGCGAGTTGATACCCACTACTTCGCCGTCGAGATTGAACAACGGACCACCCGAATTACCCGGATTTATTGCGACATCGGTCTGGATGAACGGCACGTAGTTGTCGCTCGGCAAACTGCGACCCTTGGCGCTGACGATGCCGGCCGTTACCGTGGCATCGAAGCCGAAGGGAGACCCGATCGCGAGCACCCATGCACCCACCTTCAAATCGTCTGAATCACCGATCTTCAACGTCGGTAGATTCTCGTCATCGACCTTCAGTACCGCAACGTCAGAGGCTTCGTCCGAGCCAATAACTTTCGCGATATACTCCTTGCGATTGGCCATCCGCACGATGACTTCGTCGGCACCGGCAATCACGTGGTGGTTGGTCAGGATATAGCCATCCTGCGAAATAATGAAACCCGAACCCAGGGACTGGGAATCACGGCGCCGACGCTCGAATTCGTCCTGCTCGAAGAACTTGTCGAACAGCTCCCCGAAAGGCGAGCCCTCGGGTAATTCGGGTATGTTATAGCGTTTAGATTCACTGCGATCGACCTTGGTCTTGGTGCTGATATTGACCACGGAGTTTTTCGATTTATCGACAATTTCCGTGAAATCGGGCAGTGCAGCCTGAACCGCCAGCGGCAGGCTACAGCTAACGATTAATATGGCGCTGTACAGGTGCTTGCTAAAAAATTTCATGAATGGATTCCAATTGATTCAAATACAGTTTTAAGACTCCGATAAGGGGCCGGGGTTCACCCTGATCTCGACGATATATGGGGCCAGGCGATCCACTTCAAGGGAATGAGTGATGCCTGAAGCAATTTTAAACCCGGCAAAGAGGCCGACGATCGAGGATATCGCCACCCACGCGTCGGCAATTCCGAGCAACGCTGCCGCTAATCCGGCGACAACCATAGCGAGCAGAGGCAAACCGTAAATGGTCAGGCTGGCCTTAACCAGGGCAGCTTCGGATAAACCCAGTAACAATTCGTCACCGGGCTTCAGATCTTCGCCGGTTGCAATCACCAGCGGCCGCGATCGATTACCCAGCAATCTACCGATAGCGCCGGTACCACAGCCCTGGCTCAGTTCACAGTTGCCGCAGGCCGAGTCCCGCTGTAGCCTTACTTCTGCACGCCCCTCTTCGCATCGAGTGACCACTGCCCGTTCGGTTATCATCCGTCGCGTCCTGAAAGTTTTATCTGAAGTCGAAGTTTGATACCAAATCCCGGCAATCGCAAGGCGTTGCACGGCGGCACTGATCGATACCCGGCCGTTCCCGCTTACTGCTTGTGGTAGGTGACGCCTTCCGCAACCTGTCTTACGGTTACCGCGGGCACTTCCCCTATCGCAGTGACCGAATGGTCTTTTAGAATTCGAATGAAGGCGTTCACCGCGCCCATCGACGAGCTGCCGCTTTGCGTATCATTATTATGCCGTTCGATGAATACCGACAGCGAGGCCAGTCCGTCGGTATAAACCATTTGCTGTACGACCTGTTGCGTACCCGGAATTTTGCGCCTGTGCACCGATTCACGCCAGAAACCACCCGGTGCGCCGCTTAACTGCCAGGCACTATCGACAACGGCAGAATCGCTACTTCCCCCGCGATGATAGCGCACCAGGGTAAAGTTGTTACCCAGCTTCGGCAAGGTGTCGACGACGAGTTCTTCGCCATCTTCGAACAATTCCAGACTGGTAAACATGACCTGCTCGATTTCACGATTGGTTTCGTCGATCAGGCTCGATTTCATCATCAGACCGTTATCCTGGTTAATCCAGAATTTCATTCCGTAGCGATACCTGTCCTTTGGGTCGATATGCACCACCATCGTTTCCTGGTTTGCGATGCGATCCATGCCCAAAAGCTTCATGTTGTAAAACTTTTCCAGCCGGGAGATATCTTCAGGGATAAAAATCGGCGAGAAACTGTTCTGGCGCGACAAGTCAACCACTACCTTGCGGCTCGAAGGCCAGATACAGGTCAGGTTCTGGTTATCGCGGATAACTTCCCGCGCTTCTCCGTTTAGCGAAATCAGCCGCTCCTTTTCACCGTTCTCATCGCGATAGTGCGAAATCTGCATACTCTCGAGCTGGTTGCCGTGCATGTAGACAAAATTACCGCGATAGCTCAGATTACGCATCGCGTCCGACATTTTCTGTACCCATTCCATCGCGGGCTCAGCGAACACGGGCGCGCTGATAAACGTCGTCAGGAGTACCGGGATAAGGGTTTTGGGTACGAAATTCAAGATACCGCCCACGCTACTGCTGCGCATCGAAACCAGCAACCCTTGCCTGCGGAATCAAACCCTGCACCGAGTTCGAATACTCGGTGTGATTTACCAGGTAGGCATTGAGTTTTTGCTGCAAACCAGGCATTTCATGCTCGAGCTTCCAGCGAGTACCCAGCGCCTGCACCCGGGTTGAAACCGGTACCGCACCGCCCTCGACCTTCTGTCGCGCGAGCTGCTGTATTTTTTGCTGCTCGGCACTGGCGAGGCTATCGTCAGCTTGACCCGACTCCTGCTTGAGCGGCTGCCACAAAGCCACCGTAACCAGCGCCACGCTCGCGGCCACGGCCAGACCCGCAAAGGGCCTGAGCGTCAACCAGTTCAGCCTCGACGCCCTGGAGCTTTCTGTCGACATCTCCGGGGAGTCGACAGCCTGCTCACGGATGCGGGCCATAACCGACTGGTGAAAGCCGGTATCGATTGCTTGCGGCAGATCGTGCCGCATCGCATCACCGATAATCTGATAACGCCGCATACGATACTGCAAGTTGACATCGCCGATCACTTCATCAAGCGTAGCCTCGGGATTTTCACCGGGGTAATCGTCCAGCAGGTAAGATAATTTCTCGTTGTGCTCTGTCATTTTCAACTCTCGTAATAAACCGACTAATGGTACGGTTATTAAAATCTGTTACTTAGTCACTCTAACAGGGGTCTTAGTTCCTTATCGATTACATCCCGGGCCCGAAATATTCTAGATCGAACCGTACCAATCGGACAATCCATGACATCCGCTATCTCTTCATAGCTCAAACCATCGATTTCGCGCAGCGTAATCGCCGACTTCAGATCGTCCGGCAACTTCTCGATGGCCCTGAAAATTGTCGCCCTGATCTCATCGGTCAGCAACAGGTTTTCCGGATTGGCATATTCCTTGAGCCCCGACTCCCCCTCGAAGTGCTGAGCATCGTCCACGTCCACCGTGTAGTTGGCCGATTTTCGTGCGCGCGAGGCGAGATAGTTTTTCGCGGTGTTCGCCGCGATCCGGTAAAGCCAGGTGTAAAACTGGCTATCGCCCCTGAAACTGTCGATTGCCCGGAAGGCCTTGATAAATGCATCCTGGGCGATATCCTGGCATTCCGCCTGGTCGGATACGAAACGTCCGACGAGGTTGATAACCTTGTGTTGATACTTCTGCACCAGAATATCGAAGGCGCCAGTGTCACCCGCCTGCACCCTTTTCACCAGGTCTGCATCGAGCAGATTAGTCCCCATTAATAACCCTTTATGTTTAGCTTGCCGAAGATAACGAATTTTTATTTTGGCAAGTTCGAGATAGAGACTGATTATATTCTAAAAAGTTCTGCCCCCGAATGGGTTTTGGGATGCGAAGGATTTCACTATACTGAAGCGCTATTTCCTGACCACAGCCTTATGAGCCATCAATTCAAGTTTGACGTCGTTATCATCGGATCGGGCGCAGCGGGTCTGGCGACCGCGCTGCACTTGCCGCCATCGCTCGATATCGCGATCCTCGCAAAGGCCGATCTCGAGCGGACTTCGAGCTACTGGGCCCAGGGCGGAATTTCGGCCGTGCTCGACCCGCATGACAGTGTCGACCTGCACGTACAGGACACGATCGAGGCCGGTGCGGGCATATGCGATGAACAGGTGGTCGAGTTTACCGTTGCAAACAGCACGGACTGCATTAACTGGCTGGCCGATCTGGGCATGCCGTTCACCCTGGACAATCCCGAACTCGTCGACAGTGCCCTCCATTTGACACGCGAAGGCGGTCACAGCATGCGCCGTGTCGTGCATGTCGCCGATACCACCGGCAGTGCAATGCAGCAGACGCTGCAAGCACACGTCGCCGAGCGTCGTAACATCAAGATTCTTTACAACCATATCGCTATCGACTTGATCCAGAAGGAGCAAGAATGCGCCGGGCTTTACGCTTACAACCGCGGCAACCAGCATGTCGACGTGTTCAGGGCGCAAAAAGTAATCCTCGCTACCGGCGGTGCCAGCAGGGCTTACCTGTACACCAGTAATCCCGACGGCTCTACCGGGGACGGCATCGCCATGGCCTGGCGCGCCGGTTGCCGCGTTGCCAACATGGAATTCAACCAGTTTCACCCGACCTGTCTTTATCACCCTGAAGCGCGCACCTTTCTAATCACCGAGGCAGTACGCGGCGAGGGTGGCAAGTTGTTGTTACCCGATGGCAGTCGTTTCATGCCGCGCTTCGATGAACGTGCGGAACTGGCTCCACGGGATATCGTTGCGCGCGCCATCGATCATGAAATGAAGCGCCTAGGTATCGACTGTGTTTATCTCGATATCAGCCACAAGAGTCGCGCTTTCATCAAATCGCACTTCCCCGCGATATACCAGCGTTGCCTGGACTTCGATATCGATATCACGCGGCAGCCGATTCCGGTGGTGCCGGCCGCACATTATACCTGCGGCGGTGTAATGGTGGACACCGACGGCCGCACCGACCTGAAAAACCTCTATGCCATCGGCGAGGTAACGTATTCCGGTCTGCATGGGGCAAATCGCATGGCCAGCAATTCGCTGCTCGAATGTCTGGTTTATGCGCGTAGCGCGGCAGCCGCCATCGCCGACGAAATCGAACCCGGTAAAGCAATGCCGGCGTTGGCACGCTGGGACGAATCGCAGGTTACCAATTCCGACGAGGACATCGTGGTATCGCATAACTGGGACGAGTTGCGACGCTTCATGTGGGACTACGTCGGCATCGTGCGTACCAACAAGCGTCTTGCGCGCGCGCTGCGCCGCACCGAGCTGCTCGAACGCGAAATCTTCGAGTACTACGGCAATTACAAGGTTTCGGCCGACCTGCTCGAGCTGCGCAACCTGGTCGTGGTAGCGGACCTGATCATCCGCTCGGCGCTGGCGCGCAAGGAAAGCCGGGGTCTACATTTTACGCTCGACTATCCCCAATCCAGCGACGACTTCCTGGCGCCAACTATCCTCGATCCCGGACAGAGCAAAAAAAGTCCGGCCAGGCTGGCTTCGATCTAGTGATCGGATGATGGAGCAGCAAACGATTTCGATTCAGACCCAGGGGCGTGCGACGATCAATATTACGCGCGAGGTCGAACAGATCGTGCAAGGGGCGGATATCTCGCAGGGCCTGTGCCACGTGTTCGTGCATCATACCAGCGCGTCGCTGATCATCACCGAGAATGCCGATACCGACGTACGGCGCGACCTGGAAAGCTACATCGCCAGGCTAGTGGTCGATGGCGATCCGAACTATCGGCACGACCAGGAAGGACCGGATGACATGGCGGCGCATATACGCTCGGTGCTGACCCAGTCCGAAATCACGCTTCCGATTCGGGCCGGCAGACTGGCGCTCGGTACCTGGCAGGGGTTGTTCCTGTGGGAACACCGCTATAGCCCGCATCGGCGTAAAATCACGATCACCGTGAGCGGCGCCTGAGAACGGCCCGGTCCTTACCCGGGGATTCTTTAATAAATATCCGCATCTTGCTATTGTCATCGCGGGCTAAAACCGGAGAATGGGTCGGAAAACTCAAATCAAATCGAGGCTACTCATGAAGATCATCCTGTTAGGCCCCCCCGGTGCCGGCAAAGGCACCGTCGCCAAGGCCCTGATGGCGTACGACGGTTCGGTGCAAATATCCACCGGCGACATCCTGCGGGCCGCCGTGGCCGCCGGAACCGAACTGGGCAAGCAGGTCGAAGCCAGAATGACGGCCGGTGACCTGGTGACCGACGAACTGATCATGGGCATCATGGAACAACGCCTGCAGGAAGAAGACTGCCAGCAGGGATACCTGCTCGATGGATTCCCGCGTACCCTGCCCCAGGCGCAAGCGCTGAAGGCGCTACTGCAGAAACTCGGCGAGAAACTCGACTGCGCGCTCGAGCTCGATATTCCGCGCGACATCATTATCGACCGCCTGACCACACGTCGGACCTGCACCAATTGCGGTGAAATTTACAACGTGAAGTCGAAACCACCCCGGGTCGAGGGCGTTTGCGACGTCTGTGGCAGTGAAATCGTACAGCGCGACGATGAAACCGAAGAGGCAATCGAGCACCGCCTGGAGGTTTATAACGAGCAAACGGCACCGTTGATCGATTTTTATCGTGACCAGGATTTGCTGGTGAGCGTACCCACCTCGGAACTGGAAGCGGTGATGCAGGCGATAAAAAGTCGCCTTTAGTAGGGAATTACCGCGACTCGCGGGAATCGATTTCGATTCTTTCGATACCCGCCACGAAAACCTCGACTCCGTCCAGCGTGGTAAAACCATCGCTATGAATTTCGTTCTTCATGGCGCGGTAAGATTTCCTGGCCCCTGACTGCGTGTTAATGACATGCACCGTGACTACCGCGCTGCGCGCGTCCAACTCGAGATAAATCATGGCGCCGGCGGCAATAACCATTACGGCCATGAACGCGATCGCGCCATTTCGCAGATACTTCTTGTTGCGCTCGGTCTCCGGGTTTTTGATCTCCCGCAGCTCGGGCCTGGCCCGCGACGAAATCATAAACATACAGGCCAGGATCACCGCGAGGGTAATGAGAATTTTACCGATCATTTAACCTCGACTCGGGCTGCATGTCGCGCGACGGCAACCAAATCCTGGAAAAATTCGTGTTTTTTCAGAAAAATAGCAACCACTCCTCTTAAGCAGGCAAAAATATTAATCTACAAGTACCGCCCTGGTACGACATGCAGGCTAATTGCGGGAAAAAGTGACCAGGTGGTCAACGTCGAGCCGGATCCCGATACGTTCGTTTATTTTATGGTTATGGTGGCTCGGTGCAAGGCACATTACCTCGATTCCACTATCCATGCGCAGGTGGTACAGAAAATCGGCGCCGCGGAAAGCTTTCTCGACGACAATAGCCGATTCGGTGGCCGCGTCATCGTGCACCACGTCATCCGGCCGAATCAACACGTCCACCATTGCGCCGGGTTCGTCAGCGAGGCGCTTGCCGCCTTCGATGACGCCCAGATCGGTCCTGACACTGGTCGCGCTCTCGACCGTGGCTGGCAGTATGACGCCCTGACCGATGAAATCGGCGACGAAACGATTGACTGGCTCGTGGTATAGATCGTAGCCGCTGCCCTGTTGCTGAATCGTGCCCTCGTTCATCACGCAAATTCGATCGGCCATGGCGAAGGCCTCGTTCTGGTCATGGGTGACCAGGATCGCGGTATTATTCTCCTGTTTGAGAATGCTTCTGACTTCACGCGCCAACTGCTCCCGCATTTCCGCGTCCATATTGGAAAAAGGCTCGTCCAGCAACAGCACGCCGGGGCGTGGCGCCAGTGCTCGCGCCAGCGCAATGCGCTGCTGCTGGCCGCCCGAAAGCTGGTGTGGATAGGCCTGCGCATAGGCCAGCATGCCTACGATGGCAAGCATTTCCTGGACCCTCTCCTGCCGCTCCTTGCGACCCCAGGCCTTCAATCCAAAGCGCACATTGTCTTCGACCTTGAGATGCGGAAACAGCGCGAAATCCTGAAACACCATGCCGATATTGCGTTTTTCGGGAACCAGGTGGATTTTTTTCGAGCTGACTTCGACCTGGTCGATCAGAATACGCCCCTGCCAGACGGGTTCGAAGCCCGCGATAGCGCGTAACACCGTTGTCTTGCCGCAACCGGAGGGCCCCAGTATGCAACCGATTTCTCCCGGAGCCAGCGAAAAACTCGCCCGGTTTACTACCTGCAGGCCCTCATAGCCGGTATCGAGATTTTCGACGTCTACCTGTGATGTCATGAACCTGCTCTGGACGCAGAAATGCTGTAACTCAGCAGTATAACCGGCCCCAGTCCGACCGCCACTATCATCAGGGCCGCGGTCGACGAATCCGCCAGGCGCTCGTCTGAAGCGAGTTCGAAAGCGCGTACCGCCAGCGTATTGAAATTGAACGGGCGCAGGATCAGGGTTGCCGGTAATTCCTTCATAACGTCGACGAACACGATCAGCAACGCGGTCAACACGGTCCCCTTCATTAGCGGCAAATGCACCCGCATCAGGATTTCAGAGGGCGCATAAGACAACGAACGCGCGGCCTCGTCCATCGAATGCTTGATGTTACCGAGCCCTGATTCGACGGTCTGAATCGAAACCGCCATGAATCGCACCATGTAGGCAAACATAACCGCGAACAGGCTGCCGCTCAGCACCAGCCCGCTGGAAAATCCGTAGTGCTCGCGCAGCAGGCTGTCGACGCTGTTATCGAGCCAGGCGAACGGGATGATGATACCCACCGCGATCACCGTGCCGGGTACCGCGTAACCGGTGGCGACGATACGAATCGACGCGCTGACGGTCTTGCTGGCGAGAATGCGCTTGCCATAACCCAGAAACAATGCCAGTACTACCGCCAGCAGCGCGGCGCTGAGTGCCAGTTCGAGCGAGTTCAGTGTCAACTGCAGAAACGAGTCATCCACCATGTAGGCATAGGTTTCCAGCGCCCACACGGCAAGCTGGTATGCCGGTAGCAGGAATCCCAGCATCAGCGGCACGAAACAGGCGCAGAAGGCAAGCAGCGCCCGGTAACCGCGCAGCCGGTATTGCGGCAGCCTGCGATAACGGTTGGTGGCATGGTGATACTGCGCGCGCCGGCGCGACCAGCGTTCGATAACGATCAGGGTAAAGACAAACAGTAACAGGATCGAGGCGAGCTTGGCGGCCGCGGCAGCGTCACCGAGACCGAACCAGGTGCGGAAAATGCCGGTGGTGAATACCCCCAGCCCGAAATAGGCAACCGTGCCGTAATCGGCCAGGGTTTCCATTAGCGCCAGTGACAGGCCGGCGACGATTGCCGGTCGGGCCAGCGGCAGCGCAACCCGGTAGAAACTCGACCAGACCGAGCAGCGCAGGGTCCGACTGACCTCGAGCACGCAAACCGATTGCTCCAGGAACGCGGCGCGCGCAAGCAGATAGACGTAGGGGTACAGCACCAGCGAGAAAATCGTCACCGCACCACCGAGGGATCGGATTTCGGGAAAATAATAATCGCGGACACCCCAGCCCGTGCTCGCCCTGAGCCAGCTTTGCACCGGGCCCGCGAAATCGAGCATGCCGGTATAGGTGTAGGCGATAATATACGCGGGAAAAGCGAGCGGCAGCAGCAGCGCCCAGGAAAACAGCTTCTTGCCCGGAAACAGGCAAACACTGGTGAGCCAGGCGCATCCAACGCCGATCACCAGGGTACCGAGCGCCACGCCCAGCATCAATAATGCGGAGTTGAGCAGGTACTCGCCCAGCACCGTGTCGAGCAAATGCTGCCAAACTTCATTAGAAGGACGCAGCACAAAACTCAGGACAGTAAAAATCGGCAGGCTGAACAGGCAGGCAACCAGCAATACGCCGGGCTTCCACAAGCGTTGCAGAAAGGGTTGGCTGGCGAGGGCGGTTTTCAAATGTTACTGCTCAAGGAATCTTGTTATCGTTTGAGTGGCGTCAACCGGGAGCGGATATTTTCGCCGATCCCGATAAATTAGTTGGTTTGCAGCACCGCTTCGGCGCTAAACTTGGCTAACGGGCGAGGTCCTGCCCTGTCGTTACTGCCCGGATTTTAATGAATATAGACCCAGACGTAAATAATAACAGTTCTCATTCGCAATTACGTATAAAACATGACCACAGACCCTGATAACCAATCTTTGCTCGTCGAAAACAGGTTCCAGTGGCAACCGGTCTACGACTATATGCAAACGCAACAGTTCGCTGCTGAGGATATCGACCGAATCGAGCGGCTGGCGATTGCGAGTCCTTATGCGCTGCAACAATTGCAACGGGATCCTGAACAGGTAGCCGGTCTGCTTAAGTTGAAGGCCCTTACCCTCGATGCCGATATTGTTGACCTGTCGACGCACGAAAAAATTGACATCGATCAAGTCAAACGACAGCTGCGTCTTTATCGCCATCGCAAACTTGTCGAAATCATTTTTCTCGACGTGGTTGCGGCTAATTCGCTCGAGAATACGCTGCGTCATCTCAGCGACCTCGCCGATCTGCTAATCCAGACCGCGCTCTCGGCTTGCAGCCGACAGTTGTCCGCCAAACACGGCCAGCCGCTGGATGCCAACGGCGAACCGATGCAGCTCAATATTATCGCGATGGGAAAGCTTGGCGGGCGCGAGCTGAACTTTTCCTCCGATATCGACCTGATTTGCTGCTACGAGGGCGACGGCGAACTCACGGGCTTCGGACAGTTGAGTTACCAGGAATATTTTTCTCGCCTGGTACGCTTGCTAAACCAGGTGCTAAGCGAAAGCACCGCCGATGGTTTCGTCTATCGGGTCGATCTGCGCCTGCGCCCCTGGGGAGATTCGGGACCGGTGGTGCTCAGCCACAGTGCGCTGGAACACTATTACCAGCTTCACGGGCGTGAATGGGAACAGTATGCCATGGTCAAGGCGCGCATCATCAGCGGCAGCGAAAGCAGCCGCGCGTACCTGGCCTCGCTGCTGAAGCCATTCGTGTTCCGCAAGTATCACGACTACCGAGTGTTCGAAGGCCTGGCCACGCTCAAGGGGAAAATCGATTCCCAGGCAAAATCCAGGGGCATGCGAGTCAACCTGAAGGTGGGTCCGGGAGGCATTCGTGAAATCGAGTTTTTCGTGCAGGCCTTCCAGATTCTGAAGGGTGGACGCAATCATCAATTGCAAACCACCGAAATATTCGAATGCTTCGATGCGCTGTTGCAACATGACATCGTCGATGTCGATACCGTGAACCAGCTGCGCGCCGCCTATTGTTTCCTGCGGATGCTGGAAAACCGAATCCAGATGTTCGACGACCAGCAGACCCACGACCTGCCCTCCAGCGTCGACCAGCAAACGCGCATCGCCTTCACCCTGGACTATGCCGACTGGCAAGGGCTGGTCGCTGAATTACAGCAACATCGAGAAAGGGTGAATCATTTTTTCAACGAGCTGTTCAAGCGTGAAGCGGACGAGATCGAACCCGAACTGGTCATCGACGATAGTTTCGCCGAAACCATCGACGACGATCGCCAGTGGGAATTCATCAGCGACAGCGGAATCATCGACGCCGCCCGGATCAATCAACAGCTGAACCAGTTTTTGCGATCGAAGGCCTGGAATTACATGTCGGCCAGGGCCAAGCAGCGTTTCAACAACCTGCTGCCGCGACTGCTGGATGCGATTCGCGACGACGCCGACCCGGCGCTGCTGTTCGAACGCCTGATGCGCCTGTTTTCGTCGATTGCGGGGCGCAGCGTCTACTTCGAGTTACTGTTTCAGAACCAGGCCCTGCTGGAAAAACTCTGTTCATTGTTTGCCAGAAGCGCATGGATTGCCGACGAGGTATCGCAGTACCCGATGCTGCTGGAAAACCTGATCAATCCCGGTGACCAGCAACGCTTCGACAAAACCCTTCTACAGCAACGTCTGCAGGCACAGCTCGGCAATATCGAGGGTGATACGGAACTCGAGCTGGACAGCCTGCGGTTGTTCAAGCGAGAACAGACACTGGTTATCGCCAGCGCCGAGCTGGCGCAGGAGATCGATGCCATCCAGGTTTGTCACTATCTCAGCGATCTCGCCGAGGTGGTGCTGGAAGCGGTCTACCAGCTCGCCAGCAAGGCCCTGCAGCAACAATACGGGATCCCGCAGTGCACCGAGGATGGTCAACGGCGCGAAGCCAACCTGGCGATCATCGGTTACGGCAAGCTGGGGGGTTACGAGATGCATTACCAGTCCGATCTCGACGTGATTTTTCTGCATGACTCCAGTGGTGAACAGCAGCACACCAGTGGCGATAAATGTATCGAGAATTCGGTCTACTTCGCCCGCCTGGCGCAGAAAATAATCTCCCTGACCAGCGTCCTTACCGCTTCGGGCAAACTCTACGAGATCGATTCGCGGTTGCGCCCGGAAGGTTCCTCGGGATTGCTGGTGTCTTCGACCCAGGCTTACCTGCGGTACCAACTGGAAAAGGCCTGGACCTGGGAGCACCAGGCGCTGGTGCGGGCGCGACTGGTAGCCGGCAGCCCTGCCTTGCTGGACGAATTCCAGGGCATTCGTGACCAGGTATTGCGCCTGCAGCGTGATCCTGAGCAGCTGCGCCAGGACATCATCGAAATGCGTGAACGAATCTACCGCAGCAAGCAACCGCCCGAGGGCGAGCGCAGGGATTTGAAACAATCGCGCGGCACCATGGTCGATATCGAATTCCTGGTGCAGTACTGGGTGCTGGCGCGGGCAAATAATATTGGCTCAGATTGTTTATATTCTGATAACATTAGCCTGCTCAATGAGTTGTTTCGGTTAAACCTGATTACCAGTTCGCAATCGCAACTGGCTGGCATTTATACTGACTATCACCGTTTGTTGCACGAATCCGTGTTGCAGAATCAATCCAGTGAAGTGGACGCCGAAATGATTGAGGACCAGGTAAAACAGGTAATTGATTGCTGGAACGAGAGTTTCGGCCTGGAGAATTAGTATGTCGATGTCCGACCGCGATGGCGTCATCTGGTATGACGGCGAAATGGTCCCCTGGCGCGAGGCGACCACGCATGTGCTGACGCATACCCTGCATTACGGCATGGGTTGTTTCGAAGGCGTGCGGGCCTATCACGCCGAGCAGGGAACCGCGATCTTTGCCCTCGAGGCGCATACTGCACGGTTGTTCGATTCCTGCAAGGTGCTCGGCATGGCAATTACCTTCGATCGGCAGCAAATCATGGACGCGCAGGTTGCCGCCGTACGCGACAATAATCTCGACAGCGCTTACATTCGCCCGATGGTTTTCTACGGCTCCGAGGGTATGGGTTTACGCGCCGACAATCTCAGCGTGCACTGCATCGTCGCGGCCTGGGAATGGGGCTCCTATCTCGGGCAGGAAGGCCTGGAAAAAGGCATTCGCATCAAGACCTCCTCCTACACGCGCCATCATCCCAATATCGCGCTCACCAAGGCCAAGGCCAATGGCCAGTACATCAACTCGATGGCGGCACTCGGTGAAGCCCTGCGGGACGGCTACGACGAGGCCCTGTTGCTGGACCCCGAGGGCTATGTTGCCGAAGGTAGCGGCGAGAATATTTTTGTCATCAAGGATGGAGTCATCTATACGCCCGAGACAACCACGGCACTCAACGGTATTACGCGCAAAACAGTTTTCAAGCTGGCTGCAGACCGCGGCCTGGACATTATCGAAAGACGCTTTACGCGTGATGAAATCTACATTGCCGACGAAGCCTTTTTTACCGGCACAGCGGCCGAGGTTACGCCTATAGCCGAGCTTGATAATCGCCCCGTCGGTGGCGGTTCACGCGGACCGATCACGAAGCAATTGCAGTCCGATTATTTCGACCTGGTCCATGGCCGCAACGACAAATACAGCGACTTGCTAACTTACGTAAAGTAGAGAACTCATGGTTAATCCCAACACTGCTGCAGACCAGCAAGCGTATTCAACGCCAAACAACAAAACCGCGGTCGAAGTCAAACCCGAGGATCTGCCCATCCATTGCCCGACGGAAGGCAGCAGCTTGTGGAATTCACACCCCCGGGTCTACATTCCGGTCGAGGAAAACGGTGGCGAAGCCAAGTGCCCCTATTGCGGCACCATGTTCAAACTGCTTTAAGCGTTATTCCGAACCAGTTCAACCGCTCGAGCTTCGATCCCGTCACCCGGGCTGAAACCCTGACGTCCCGCTATTCGATACTGTCATTGCACGATATGGCATTGGCAACCGCCGGCATTAATCAGCTATCCATACCCAGGTCTCACTGACACCGAGCGCCGCCTCGATCCGCTTACGCGCGTTCAAGGCCGCATCTTTCGATTCGAAACCGGGCAGCAGCAGGCGGTGCAGCGTCCTGCCGTTGCGTACCACCGACTTGCGCAGTGCCGGAAATCCCTTTTGTCGATAGCCTGCCAGCACCTGTTCGGCGCGGCTCGAATCGGTTAGCGCGATCAAAACCAGTTGCCACGCTCCACCCACCGCGGCAATTCCGGCGCCAGGTTTTAGTTCGGTCTCGGCCATCCAGAGCTGGTGTTGACGCATGTCGATCAAGTCGACCGGTAGCGCTGGCTGGTCCGCGGGTTTGACGTAACAGCTCAAGGCCTGCTTCATTTCGACTCTATCGGCACGCAGCGCGCCATTGACCAGGCAGACTGCATCCTGTGCCAGGCTTGCACGCCCCCAGAAATCGGCCCTCTCCGTGGTGGTGTCGATGCTGCCGATTTTAATTTCTAACCCGGGGTCGCGAACGCCGCTGGCGGTGAGATCGGAAGTGATTCGAAACACGCCGCGCAAGACCTGGAACGAGGCCGGTTTCGCTATGAGCAGGCGTGAGGATTCACCGATCTTCAGCGTGCTGCCATCAGCCAGTTGCAGCCGCACACGCCCGCCTTTGCCGGTGCGTACCAGGTCATCGCTTTGTAACTTGCTACCCGCAGTCAGCGGCAGCGTCTGGTAGTCGCGCACCAACCAGGCCGGGTAATTCAATGCATCGACGCGGATATCGCCGGCCGCGAACAGCTCCAGCGAATAGAACGCGAGCAGTAAAGCGATTAGCGTTCCAGCAAGCCTGCGCATTTGCCACCCCCCACGGACACGATTAACGACAGACAGAAAAAAGGGGAAATTCAATTTCCCCTTTCTTGTCGAACAATGCTACCGAACTAGTGTTTAGACGGCGGCGGCCTCTTCCTCGGTAATTGCTTTCATACTCAGACGAATTCGGCCCTGGCGATCTACCTCGAGAACCTTAACCTTCACGACGTCGCCTTCTGACAGCTTGTCGCTGACATTTTCGACACGCTCGTCTGAAATCTGCGAGATGTGCACCAGGCCATCCTTGCCGGGCAGAATATTAACGAATGCACCAAAATCCATGATCTTGGCAACTCTGCCTTCATAAATGATGCCGACTTCGACCTCCGCGGTAACCTGCTCGACCCGACGTCTTGCCTCCTCTCCGGCGGCTTTTTCCACCGACGCGATTTTCACCATGCCATCGTCGTCAACTTCGATGGTAGCACCGGTTTCCTCGGTAATGGCGCGAATGGTGGCGCCACCTTTACCGATAACGTCACGGATTTTCTCGGGATTGATTTTAAAGGTAATCAGACGTGGCGCGTACTCAGACATTTCCTCACGGCTCTCGCTGAGAACCTTGGCCATTTCACCAAGTATGAACAAACGGCCCTCTTTAGCCTGGTCCAGTGCCTGTTGCATGATTTCGGTGGTTATGCCGTCGATCTTGATATCCATTTGCAGCGCGCTGACCCCATCGGTGGTTCCAGCAACCTTGAAATCCATATCGCCAAGGTGATCCTCGTCGCCAAGGATATCGGACAGCACCGCGAAGTCATCGCCTTCCTTGATCAGTCCCATGGCGATACCCGCAACCGGCGCCTTCAGTGGTACACCGGCATCCATCATCGCCAGGCTGGCGCCACAGACGCTGGCCATCGATGAGGAACCGTTTGATTCGGTAATTTCGGAGACCACGCGGATAACATAAGGGAAGTCATCAAGCTGCGGCATCACCGCCAGCACGCCACGCTTGGCGAGGCGGCCGTGGCCGATTTCACGACGCTTGGGGCTGCCCACGCGACCGGTTTCACCGACGCTCGAGGGCGGGAAGTTGTAATGCATCATGAAATTTTCTTTAAAGGTGCCTTCGATCGCATCGATCAGCTGGGCATCACGCCCGGTGCCGAGCGTGGTCACCACCAGCGCCTGGGTTTCACCACGGGTGAACAGGGCTGAACCATGGGTACGCGGCAATACGCCGGTGCGCACGGTAATCGGGCGCACGGTCGAGGTGTCACGACCGTCGATACGCTTCTCGCCGGCAATGATGCGACCGCGCACGATAGATTTTTCGAGCTTGCTAATGGCGCCACGAACGTCGCCTTCGGTCGGGGAATCCTCGGCATCGGTTACCAGTGCGGCAACAATACCGTCGCGTACTTCAGCGAGGTTGTTTTGACGATCCATCTTGTCGGCAATGGCATATCCTCCGGTGATAGCCGAGGCACCCTGGTCGGCAACTTTTTGCGCCAGGCTTTCGTCGGCTTCAGGCGCCTGCCATTCCCAGGTTTCCGTGCCGACTTCGGCTGCCAGTTCCTCGATTGCCTGGATCGCGGCCTGCATCTGTTCGTGACCAAAAACCACCGAACCCAGCATCACTTCTTCGGAAAGACAATCGGCTTCTGATTCAACCATCAACACTGCGTTTTTAGTACCCGCAACAACCAGATTCAGTTCCGAGTCGACAACCTGGCTCAAGGTCGGGTTGAGCACGTATTCACCGTCGATATATCCGACCCGCGCCGCGCCGATAGGGCCCGCGAACGGGATTCCGGAAATGGCCAGGGCCGCCGAAGTACCCAGCAGCGCCAGGACGGGATTCCGGAAATGGCCAGGGCCGCCGAAGTACCCAGCAGCGCCAGGATGTCGGCATCGACTTCGGGATTGCTCGAAATCACATTCGCAACAACCTGCACTTCGTTCATGAATCCCTTGGGAAACAGCGGACGAATTGGACGATCGATCAAACGGCAGGTAAGGGTTTCTTTTTCACTAGGACGACCTTCGCGCTTGAAGAAGCCACCCGGGATTCTACCGGCGGCATAGGTTTTTTCCTGGTAGTCGACGGTTAATGGAAAAAAACCGCGACCTGGGTCAGCGGTTTTCGAGCCAACAACGGTAACGAACACCACCGTGTCCGCCATACTTACAATAACGGCACCGCTGGCCTGGCGCGCTATTTCTCCCGTTTCCAGCGTTACCTGATGCGCGCCGTACTGAAATGTCTTTTTAATTGGATTCACTATTCTCTCACCTGTTAACGACGCAATCCGAGTTTTGCTATCAAATCTTTATAACGCTGCTGATTCTTGGATTTCAGATAATCCAGTAAATTGCGACGCTGGTTGACCATCTTCAACAACCCGCGACGCGAGTGATGATCATGAATATGCTGTTTGAAGTGCTCGGTCAAATGACTGATCTGGTGCGACAACAGCGCAACCTGCACCTCGGGTGATCCGGTGTCACCGTTACCTTGCTGATAATCAGCAATAATTGCAGCTTTCTGTTCAGCTGACATTGCCATGGACAAAACCTCGTGGGGCCCGAAAAAGGCTGGTATTCTACCTATCTGCGCAGGTGGTAACAAGGACTTTCACCGGAATATTCCGGGTTATTGATTTCAGCCCCCGCAAATCGACCTATCTTGCTGTATTCATTAGTCTTTTTGCCGCCAGTTCGGCATCAGGATCGACTTCCCCGAGACCGATAAAAAGGCCGTCGCCGGAAATCAGGCGGTACAGTCCGGGAGTGACGTCCTGCGCCAGTTTTACCCGCTTCCCCTGACTGATATCGAGGCTCTGCCGAAGATCCAGTTGCAGCTCGGTAAACTGAGGCAGGGCCGCCGTTACCGGCAACAGCAACTCATCCAGTTGCGCCATTCCCTGCTCCGCGAGTTGCTGTAGCCGGTCTAGCGTAACGGCGTCCCGTTGATGCAGCGTTTCGACCGCGCAACGACGCAGGGCGGAGAGATGAGCGCCACAGCCCAGCGCGTTACCGATATCCTCGGCGAGGGTTCTAATATAGGTTCCCTTGGAGCAACAGACTTCGATTTCCAGGCTGTCGTCCTCGCAGGACAGCAATTCGAGCTCAAAAATCTTTACCCGCCGCGGCTTGCGCTCGACCTGTATGCCCTCGCGCGCCAGCTGGTAAAGCCGCTTACCCTCGTGCTTGAGCGCCGAGTACATCGGCGGAACCTGCTCGATTTCCCCGACGAACTGCTCTAGCACCTGCTGCACTCGTTGCTGTTCGATGCTTACCGGCCGGGTTTCGACCACCTCGCCTTCGGCATCTCCGGTTGTCGTGGTCTGGCCCAGCCTGCAGCTGGCGCGGTAGGTTTTACTGGCTCCCAGCAGGTAGCTGGAAAACTTGGTGGCCTGGCCCAGGCATATCGGCAACACCCCGGTTGCCAGCGGGTCCAGGCTGCCGCAATGTCCGGCCTTGCGGGCACGATAGAGATGCCGCACCTGCTGCAGTGCCTGATTCGAGCTCAACCCGATCGGTTTGTCGAGAATCAGAACACCGTCGATATCCCGATAATCCCGGCGATTAGAACGCGCCATTAGCGGCTGGCTTTTACTTTATCGCTGGCAACCGCAGAATCGATCAAATCGGACATCTGGCGCCCACGGATATCGGTGTCGTCGTAAATAAAACTGAGTTTGGGGGTGACCCGGGATTTTAGCTGCTTGCCGATTTCTCGCTGCAGGAAACCGCTCGCCCGGTTCAGAGCCTCGAGGCAGTCGTCGGCACCCTCCGGATTCAACAAGCTGAAGTATACCCGCGCGTAGGCAAGGTCCTTGCTAACCTGTACCTCGAGTATGCTCGGCATGCCCAGGCGCGGATCCTTGAGGCCACTTTGAATCAGGCCGGCCAGCTCCCGCTGAATCTGCGAGGCTAGTCGTTCGCTGCGTGCATATTCCTTGGGCATCGGGCGTTGCGCCTAGTCGAGCGAGCGGGCCACTTCGACGCGCTCGAAGACTTCGATCTGGTCGCCAGCTTTGACATCGTTGTAGTTTTTGACCGCGATACCGCATTCGGTACCCACGCGCACTTCCTCTACCGGGTCCTTGAAGCGGCGCAGCGATTCGAGCTCGCCCTCGTAGATAACGACGTTATCGCGCAGCACGCGGATCGGCTGACCCTTGCGCACCACGCCCTCGACCACGATACAACCGGCCACGTCGCCAAACTTGGGTGAACGGAACACGTCCTTGACCTCGGCCAGGCCAATGATATTTTCCTGTGATTCCGGCGACAACATGCCTGACATCAGCGCCTTGACGTCATCGATGATGTCGTAGATGACGCTGTAGTAGCGAATATCGATACCGTAATCTCCCGCTACTCGCTTGGCAGCTGCATCCGCGCGCACGTTGAATCCGACTACGATAGCGTCCGAAGCGGCGGCGAGATTGATGTCCGATTCATTAATGCCACCGACGCCAGTCGCAACCAGCTTGGCGCGCACTTCATCGGTTGAAAGCTTATGCAACGATTCACGTATCGCCTCGGAGCTACCCTGAACGTCCGCCTTGATCAGCAGGTTGATCTCGGCAACTTCACCTTCGGCCATGGCGTCAAACATGCCCTGCAGTTTGGTCTTCTGCTGATCGGCCAGCTTGCTTTCACGAATTTTAGACTCACGGGTTTCGGCAAACTCGCGCGCCTTGCGCTCGTTTTCGACGACGAACACTTCGTCGCCCGCATTGGGGACGCCAGACAGACCCAACACTACCGCCGGCATCGAAGGTCCGGCTGATTTGATGGTGCTGGCCGATTCGTCATACATGGCGCGCACGCGGCCAAACTGCGTACCGGCAAGCAGCATCTGTCCTTGCTGTAACAGGCCCGACTGCACCAGCACGGTCGCCACCGGGCCGCGGCCCTTGTCGAGCGTGGCTTCGACCACGATACCCTTGGCATTGCCCTGGGCGACGGCTTCGAGCTCGAGGATTTCCGACTGCAGCAGGATGGAGTCGAGCAGGTTATCGACGCCTTCGCCGGTTATCGCCGAAACGGGCACAAAGATATTTTCACCGCCCCATTCTTCGGGGATAACTTCCAGCGCGGCGAGCTCATTCTTGACCCGTTCGGGGTCCGCGTCTTCCTTGTCGATCTTGTTGACCGCAACCACCAACGGCACGCCGGCAGCCTTGGCATGCTGAATGGCTTCCTTGGTCTGCGGCATGACGCCATCGTCGGCGGCAACCACCAGTACGACGATATCCGTGGCCTGCGCACCGCGAGCTCGCATCGCCGAAAACGCGGCGTGACCCGGAGTATCGAGGAAGGTAACAATCCCCTTGTCGGTTTCGACGTGGTAGGCACCGATGTGCTGCGTAATGCCACCGGCCTCGCCGGAAGTCACGCGCGATTTACGAATATAATCGAGCAGCGAGGTCTTGCCGTGATCGACATGGCCCATGATGGTAACCACCGGCGGACGGTTGACTTTTTCTTCACCGGACTGCTCGGCGCTTGCCAGCAGCTCTTTCTCGAAGTCGTCTTCGCTGGCCGCCGCAACCACGTTATGACCCATTTCCTCGACGACCAGCGTGGCGGTGTCACGGTCCAGGATCTCGTTAATCGTCGCCATGGTGCCCATTTGCATCAGCACCTTGATCACGTCACCGGCCTTGACCGCCATGCGCTGCCCCAGCTCGGCCACCGTTATCGCTTCCGGTATCTCTACGTTGCGGATAACTGGCGCCGTTGGCCTTTCAAACTGGTGCTGCTTGGTGATTTCATGCACCTGTCGTTGGCCTTTCTTGAACTTCTGCTTGCGATTAGGCTGATGCGCCGATTCCTTGACGTGCAATTCCTTGCGCCCGTAACGGGTATGCTTGTCCTCGTGCTTGCCATGTTTGCCGGGTTTTTCTGCCACGGTTGCCGCGGCGCTGGCCGCGGCGGCCTGCTCCAGTGCGGCACGCGCGGCGGCCTCTGCGGCTTCGGCGGCCTCCGCCTCGGCACGCTGCTGTTCGATCGCCTTTTGCGCCGCCTCTACTTCCTGCAGACTCTTTTCGTAAGCTTTCTTTTCGGCTTCGGCGCGAGCGGCTTCTGCGACCGCTGCCTGCTGCGCTTCGACTTCCGCCTGGGCCGCTTCTTCGGCTTGCCTGGCCGCTTCTTCGACCTGTTGCTGCGCCAGCATATTTTCTTGCTCTGCCGCGGCTTCCGCTTCCTCTTGCTGTTTGACTTCCTCGGCTTCGATATCGGCGCGACGCACGTAGGTGCGTTTCTTGCGCACCTCGACATTAATCGTCTTGGTGGTCGTGTTTCGACCCGAAGTACCGGCTACCCTGAGTTCGCTTTTACTCTTGCGCTGCAGGGTGACTTTCTTGGGTCCGGTGGACTCTTCCTTGCCATGGCTAGAGCGCAACGATTCCAGCAACTTCATTTTATCCTCATCGGAAATGGGATCATCGGCACCGCTGATCTCAACGCCGGCGGTTTTCAATTGATCCAGCAGTTTCTCGACGTTGACGCCGATGACTTCTGAAAGTTGTTTAGCTGTTACATTTGCCATGATTATCTGTCCACATGCATAGTTTGCCGAAAGCCCTTACCAAAAACCTACTCGGCCTCTGCTTCCGCGAACCAGGGTTCGCGCGCTTTCATGATAAGCTTGCCCGCGAACTCGGCATCGATGCCTTCGATTTCCTCGAGTTCATCGGTCGATTGTTCGGCGAGATCTTCCATCGTACAAATACCAAGGCGCGATAACTTGTGCGCCAGTTCGCTGGTCATGTATTCCATATTTAGCAGATCGTCCTGAGGCTCTCCCGCTTCGGCGGTTTCTTCGCGCGCGATCGCCATGGTCAACAGGGCATCGCGCGCGCGGCCGCGAAGTTCCTGCACGATTTCTTCATCGAACTCATCGATTTCGTTGAGTTCAGACTCCGGGATATAAGCAACTTCATCGATCGTGGTTAAACCTTCCTGCACCAGGATAATCGCGACCTCTTCGTCGACATCGAGCTGGCTCATGAAGTTTTCTACCAGCTGGCGCGACTCACCTTCCGCTTTCTCTTCAGCGGCAACCTCGTCCATGACGTTGAGCGTCCAGCCGGTTAACTGGCTGGCGAGCTTGATATTCTGTCCGCCACGGCCGATAGCCTGAGACAGCTTCTCTTCCGGCACCGCGATATCCATCGAATGGGCTTCCTCGTCGATAACGATAGAAGTCACTTCTGCCGGTGACATCGCGTTTACCGCGAACTGGGCCGGATTATCGTCCCACAGGATGATGTCCACGCGTTCTCCCGCGAGCTCGTTGGAAACCGACTGCACCCGCGAGCCCCGCATTCCAACGCAGGCGCCGACCGGATCCATGCGCGGATCGTTACTCTTGACCGCAATCTTGGCGCGCATCCCGGGATCGCGTGCCGCCGAGATAATTTCGATCAGGTCCTGTCCGACTTCGGGCACCTCGAGTTTGAACAATTCCACCAGAAAGTCGGGCGCGGTGCGGCTGATAAACAGCTGTGGACCGCGTACTTCGGAGGCAATCTTGTAAAGATAACCACGCACGCGGTCCCCGGGGCGAACCGATTCGCGCGGAATCATTTCTTCACGCGGGATAAAGCCCTCGGCATTGTCGCCCAGATCGACATAAACGTTGCCGCGCTCCACCCGTTTGACCTGACCCATGACCAGCGAGCCTTCACGATCGGTATAGGCGTCGATGACCTTGCGCCGCTCGGCCTCGCGCACCTTCTGCACGATAACCTGCTTGGCGGTCTGCGCGGCGATACGACCGAACTCCACGGATTCGATCTGTTCCTCGATAAAATCACCGAGTTCGATTTCCGGCTGATCGATTTGCGCCGCTTCCAGCGTGATCTGACGCAGCGGCTCTTCCAGCCCGCCCTCTTCGCCCGGCTCGACTACTTCCCAGCGACGGTAAGTATCGTAATCACCGGTTTTACGGTCGATATCGACCCGCACTTCGATATCCTGCTGATGTTTCTTGCGGGTCGCCGATGCCAGTGCGGCCTCGATCGCCTCAAAAATTATTTCGCGATCCACCCCCTTTTCGTTGGAGACGGTATCCGCTACTAACAGAATTTCTTTGTTTTCCATCGTCGTTACTCGCAATAGGTTCTAGTCGAGCCCTGCTGTCCCTGGCAAGGCTCTCGATTTATAACTCGCCGACCAGGTTAGCCCTGGCAATATCGGCATAGGGCAGACTGAAAACTTCGCCGTCTACCTCGATTTCTACCATTTTCGCATCGGCAACACCTTGTAACCGACCCTTGAAATTCTTGCGTCCGTCGACGCCGACCGCCATTTTGACCTTCACGGTTTTGCCGGCGTATCGTTCGAAGTCCGCCAGTTTAAACAGGGGCCGGTCGATGCCCGGAGACGAAATCTCGAGGTCGTAGGCTTGCTTGATCGGTTCCTCGACGTCGAGAATGCCGCTAATCTGGTGGCTTATCGACGCACAATCGTCGATGCTGACGCCTTCGTCGCGATCGATGTATACGCGCAAGGTGCCGTGGCCACCACCACCCACGAACTCGACACCTACCAGTTCGTAACCCATCGACTCGATCACCGGTTCGAAAAGCGGCGCTAAATCCTGCAACTGTATCGCCTCCAGAAAACCAATAAAAAAGGCCCAAACGGGCCTTTTAACTGACTACTGACTGCTTCCGGATTAGGTCCATCTATAGCCAGTTAAATTTGATCTCTGAATTACATCACTCCAAAAGGAGTTGGTAGCGGGGGCAGGATTGACCGGGCCGCGTAGGCCTACGACCTTCGAAACCCTTTCCCGATCCCTGCTACGGTACCAACAAAAGTTGGTAGCGGGGGCAGGATTTACCCGGGCCGCGTAGGTCTACGACCTGCGAAGCTGCCCTCAGGGACCTGCTTCCGATACCAACGAGAGTTGGTAGCGGGGGCAGGATTTGAACCTACGACCTTCGGGTTATGAGCCCGACGAGCTACCAAGCTGCTCCACCCCGCATCAGAGGCGCAGAATAATAGCTAGGTTGGGCGGATTTTACAAGGGGCTTATGCTAGCTAAATGAAAGAATGCAGTAGGCCATCAAAGTTGACGGGAACATGCCCAGCAGTATCAGGCTGAGGCTGTTGGCGCTAAGTAGCAGCTTGACGTCGAGGGCTTCCTTGATGGTAGTAGTCTGTTCGGGCAGCGGCTGGTCGAAATACATGACCTTGATCACGCGCAGATAGTAAAACAGACCGATGACCGAGAACAGAACCGCGGCCACGGCGAGCCAGATCATTTCGATCTGCACCACCGCCTGCAGCACGCTGAGCTTGGCATAAAACCCGACCGTGGGCGGCACCCCGGCCATCGAGAACATCGCAATCGCCAGCAATGCGGCGTACCACGGATTGCTGTCGTTCAGTCCCGACAGGTCACTGATGTTTTCGGCCTCGAAGCCCTTGCGATTCAGTACCAGCAGCACGCCGAACGCGACCGAGGCGGTGATTGCGTAGGTGATGGTGTAAAACATCGCCGAGGCGTAACCGTTGGCGGTAGCCGACAAAATGCCGAGCAGTATGAAACCGACATGGGAAATGGTCGAATAGGCCAGCATGCGTTTGAAGTTGGTCTGGGCGATGGCGATGATGTTTCCGATCGCCATCGAAGCGATTGCCAGCGCGAGCAGCATCTGCGACCAGTCGACCTGTAAATCGCCGAGCCCGTCGACCAGCAGCCTGATCGCCATCGCAAAACCGGCAATCTTGGGGGCCGTGCCGATGAACAGCGTCACCGAAGTTGGCGAACCCTGGTAGATATCGGGCAACCACATATGAAACGGCACAGCGCCCAGCTTGAACGACAGGCCGACCACGATAAAGGTCAGCGCAAAACCGAGCGCAACCGGATGCTGCGCAAATTGCGCGCTAATCGAAATCCCTACCTGGTTGAGATCGAGCGTGCCGGTAATGCCGTAGAAGATCGAAATACCGTAAAGCAATAAACCGGAGGCCATCGCACCGAGCACAAAGTATTTCATCGCCGATTCCGAAGCGGACAACGAGTTGCGGTTGAACGCAATCATCGCGTAAAGCGACAGCGATAACAGCTCGAGTCCGAGATAGACCAGCAGGAAGGAGTGCGCCGATATCATGACCATCATACCGAGCGTGGCGAATAGCCCGAGCACATAGTACTCACCCTTGTAGATATCGTTGTCTGCCAGGTAATCGCGTGAATAGACGAATACCAGGATGGTGACGGCGCAGGTAGCAATCTTGAGCACGACCGCCAACTGGTCCAACACGAAGGAACCGCCGAAACTGCTGACCGCGCCGACCGGCGCAACCGCGATCACGGCCGCGATCACGAGCGCCAGAGTCGCTACCGACAACAGCAGCGTGAAGCCGCGTTTTTCCTGTGGCAGAAACAGATCGACCAGCAGTACCAGGCAAGTCATCGCCAGCATTACCATCTCGGGCAATGCCGGCATTAAATCAGGCTGTACGAATTCGGCGGTCATATCTTGGGATTCGCAATGTGGTTGAGCAGGTTATCGATCGTCGGGTGCATGACTTCGACCAGCGGGTCGGGCCACAGGCCGAGAGCCAGTACCGCCAGCGCCAGTATCGCCAGGAACAGGAACTCGCGCTTGTTGATATCGGTGAGCGCGGCGACGTTGTCGTTGGCGACCTCACCGTAGATCACGCGCTTGACCATCCACAGGGTATAGGCGGCGCCGAGGATCAGCGTCAGCGCCGCGAGGAAGGCTATCCAGAAGCTGGCCTTGAAGCTCGCCAGGATCACCATGAACTCGCCGACGAAACCCGAGGTGCCCGGCAGCCCGGCATTCGCCATCGCGAAGAAAACCATGAAGGCGGCGAACACCGGCATGGTGTTGGCGACTCCGCCGTAATCGCCGATCTGGCGGCTATGCATGCGGTCGTACATAACGCCAACACAAAGGAACAGCGCTCCTGAAATGAATCCGTGCGACACCATTTGCACCATACCGCCTTCCAGCGCCAGCGCGGCGCCCTGCTCGCCATAACCCGAATTGACGATGCGGAACACGATGAAGAAACCGAGGGTCACGAAACCCATGTGTGCAATCGACGAATAGGCAATCAGTTTCTTCATATCGCGCTGCACCAGGGCAACGAAACCGATATACACCACCGCGGTCAGCGACATCGTGATAATCAGCCAGTCGAGTTCGGCGCTGGCGTCCGGTGTAATCGGCAGGCTAAAACGCAGGAACCCGTAACCGCCAATCTTCAGCATTATCGCCGCCAGGATAACAGAGCCACCCGTCGGCGCCTCGACGTGCGCATCGGGCAACCAGGTATGCACCGGCCACATCGGTACTTTAACCGCGAAGGCCACCAGGAAAGCGAGGAAAATCAGCACCTGCTCGCTAAGCGACAGTTGCAGATGGTGAAAATCGAAAATCGCGAAACTGCCGGATTGGGTATACATGTAAATCAGCGCCACCAGCATCAGCACCGAGCCGATAAAGGTATAGAGGAAGAACTTCAAGGTCGCGTAGATACGGTTGGCTCCGCCCCAGACGCCGATGACCAGGAACATCGGTATCAGCATGGGGAAGGCCGCCATGTACTGCGATGCCCGATACTGAATAACTTCCCAGGCCGAGATAATGACAATAACCGTGGTAAACGAGGTAAGCAGGATCAGCGGCATCGAGATGCCGTCGATCCCGAGGTAATACTCGATGTTGAACGCGGCTATCCACGGCTGGCGCTCGACGAACTGCATCAGGTGCGTTTCGGTATTGAATTGCGTATACAGCGGCAGCGTCAGCAGGAAGGTGACGATCGACACCACCAGCGCAATCTTGCGCGCTCCCGAGGGCTCCCGGTCGCCGGCGAACAGCACCAGGATACCACCGAGAATCGGCGTCCAGATCGCAAGGCTCAATAGTGGCCAGTCAGCGTACATATTTTAATGTTTACCCTTGTTCTTGTTTTGCTTTAGCCCAGTACAACCCATCCCAACAGCAGGATCAGCCCCGAAATCATCGCAAATGCGTAATGATTCAAATAACCCGTTTGCACGTGGCGCACCACGCCGGAAACCCAGCCGACCAGGCGCGCGCTGCCGTTCACGACGAGACCGTCGATCATCAACGCATCACCCAGGCGCCACAGTACCTGCCCCACCCCCCTGGCGGTGGCGGCAAAAACGATCTCGTTGAAACGATCGAAGTAGTACTTGTTGTCCAGAATGCGGTAAGGCAGTTCGAGTTTTTGCCTGAACTGCGCCGCCAATTCCGGCTTCTTGAGATACAGGTACCAGGCCGCAAACACCCCGGCACCAGCCAGGTAAACCGCGGGGCCGGCAAACCCGTGTATTACGAAGTTGAACGAGCCATGAAATGCCGCGCCGACCGCGGCCATCGCGCCGTGGTCTTCGAACACCAGGATCGCTTCCTTGAACAGGTCGCCGAACAGGACTTCGTCGATCGTAATCCAGCCAATGATCACCGACGGAATCGCCAGCGCGATCAGTGGTGCTGTCACCACCCACGGCGTTTCATGCAAATGCTCACGCGTATGTTTATCCATGCGCTCCTCGCCGTGGAACACCAGGAAAAACATGCGGAAGGAATAAAACGCGGTTACGAACACGCCGAGCAGGACGCAGACATAGGCATAGCCTGCACCCGGGACGTTCGCGTTCTGGGTGGCAATTAAAATCGCGTCCTTGGAAAAGTATCCCGAGAAACCGGGGAAACCGATCAACGCCAGCGAGCCGATCAACGATACCCAGTAGGTTATCGGCATGTATTTTTTAAGGCCACCCATCTTGCGGATATCCTGCTCGTGGTGCATCGCGATAATGACCGAGCCCGCGGCCAGGAACAGCAGGGCCTTGAAAAAAGCGTGCGTCATCAGGTGAAATATCGCCGCCGAGTAGGCCGAGGCGCCGAGCGCGACGGTCATGTAGCCCAGCTGCGATAGCGTCGAGTAAGCCACCACGCGCTTGATGTCGTTTTGCACGATACCAACCAGCCCCATGAAAAAAGCGGTGGTGGCGCCGATCACGATCACCACCGACAACGCCGTCGTCGACAGCTCGAACAGCGGCGACATCCGCGCCACCATGAAGATACCGGCGGTAACCATGGTGGCCGCGTGGATCAGGGCCGATATCGGCGTTGGGCCTTCCATCGAATCCGGCAGCCAGACGTGCAGCGGCACCTGCGCCGATTTACCCATGGCGCCGACGAACAACAGGATGCAGGCCAGCGTAATCACCGACCAGTCGACGCCCGGAATCACCTGCATGGTCGCGTACAGCAGCGCATCGGCGCGGTCGAAGACTTCGTAGTAATCGAGCGAACCGGTGAACATCAGCACCACCGCAATACCGAGCAGAAAGCCGAAATCCCCGACGCGATTGACCAGGAAGGCCTTCATGTTGGCGTAGATCGCGGTCTCGCGTTTGAACCAGAAGCCGATCAGCAGGTACGAAACCAGGCCCACCGCTTCCCAGCCAAAGAACAGTTGCAGGAAATTGTTCGACATGACCAGCATCAGCATCGAGAAGGTGAACAGCGAGATATAGCTGAAGAAGCGCTGGTAGCCATCGTCGTCATGCATGTAACCGATGGTGTAAACGTGAACCGCGAGCGATACCCCGGTAACGACCGACATCATCAAAGCGGTCAGGCCATCGATCAGGAATCCGACCTCGAAGCGGATACCGTCACTGACCATCCAGGTATATAACGACTGGTTATATACCGCGGCGCCGTCGAAGACGACGTCCTTGAGCACCACCAGGGATAGCAGAAACGATATGCCGACACCCAGTATCGTCACCGAATGCGCGCCCGCACGACCGATCTGCTTGCCGAAAAAGCCGGCAATTACGGCGCCTGCCAGCGACGCTAACGGGATAGCAAGGTAAATGGATTCCATGTCTACCATTTCAGCTCCTTGATATCCTCGACGTTGATCGAGCGCTTGTTGCGGAACAGCACTACCAGGATTGCCAGCCCGATAGCGGCCTCCGCGGCGGCGACCGTGAGAATAAAGAACACGAAAACCTGGCCGGCGAGATCGTCGAGGTAATGCGAAAAGGCAATGAAATTCAGGTTAACCGAGAGCAACATCAACTCGATCGACATCAACAGGATGATGATATTCTTGCGGTTGATGACGATACCGGCGATCGAAATGCTGAACAGGACCGCCGCGAGAATCAGGTAATGACTGAGCGTCAGGGTCATCATCACTTATCCTCCGACGGCATCTTTACCACGCGTAGCCGATCCGCCTTGCGCACCCGGATTTGTTCGGTCGGATTCTGGTACTTGGTTTGCGAGCGCTTGCGCATGGTTAGCGAAATGGCGGCGATTATCGCGACCAGCAGTATGACCGCGGCAATTTCGAAGGCGAACACGTACTCGGTGTACAACACGCCGCCCAGCGCCTTGGTATTGCTGTAATCGGCAGGCTTGGGCACCGGTTCGCTGGCCAGGTCGAGCACGAATACGTCGCTGGTAACGACACTCAACATCAGGCCCAGCATGATCGCAGCGACCAGCAGGCCGAGTGGCAGGTAGCGCACGAAGCCCTCACGCAGGCGCGCCACGTTGATATCCAGCATCATTACGACAAATATGAATAACACCATTACCGCGCCGACGTAGACCAGCACCAGGCTGATGGCGAGAAACTCGGCTTCCAGCGACAGCCAGATAATGGCGCTGGTAAAGAACGTCAGCACCAGGAAAAGCGCCGCGTGTACCGGGTTTCTGACGGTCACGACCGCGGTCGCGGTAATCACCGTGGAGACTGCAAAAACGTAAAATATGACGGTTTCTATCATCGTTGCTTTACCGGTAAGGCGCGTCCGCCGAGCGATCCGCGGCCAGCTGCGCCTCGTAACGATCCCCGATCTCGAGCAGTTTTTCCTTGGTCATGATGTTTTCACCACGATTTTCGAAGTGGTACTCGAAGATATTGGTTTCGACGATCGAATCGACCGGGCAGGCTTCCTCGCAAAACCCGCAGTAAATACACTTGAACAAATCGATATCGTAGCGCGTGGTGCGGCGCGTGCCGTCTTCGCGCTGTTCCGACTCGATGGTAATTGCCAGCGCCGGGCATACCGCTTCGCACAACTTGCAGGCGATGCAGCGTTCTTCGCCATTGGCGTAGCGGCGCAGGGCGTGCAGGCCGCGAAAGCGCGGGCTGATCGGGGTTTTCTCTTCCGGGTACTGCACGGTGACTTTTCTGCGGAAGAAATAACGCCCGGTCACGCTCATGCCCTTGAGCAACTCGAGAAACAGGAAACTTTTCAGGTAGTAGTGTATTTTCGCAAACATAGCCTTATACGAACCACGGGCCGATCTTGAAATAAACCGCAATCCCCTCGACCACGAGCCAAAGGATTGTTACCGGCAACAATACCTTCCAGCCCAGGCGCATGATCTGGTCATAGCGATAGCGCGGGAAGGTGGCGCGAAACCACAGAAACAGCAGCATGAAGACCGCGGTCTTGCCAAACAGCCAGCCGATACCGTCGCCCACCAGGTCGGGAACAGGACTCAGCCAGCCGCCGAAAAACATCAGCGAGCACAGCATCGCGATCAGGATCATGTTGGCGTATTCGGCGAGGAAAAATACCGCGAAGGTCATGCCCGAGTATTCGACGTGGAAGCCGGCGACGATTTCGGATTCACCCTCGGCGACATCGAAGGGCGCGCGATTGGTTTCGGCAACGCCCGATATCAGGTAGACAAAAAACAGCGGCAGCAGCGGAATAAAGAACCAGTGACCGATACCGCCCGCCTGCTTGTTGACGATATCACCCAGGTTGAGGCTGCCGCCGACCATCAAGACGCCAACCAGCGCGAAGCCCATTGCGATTTCATAGGCCACGATCTGCGCCGCCGAGCGCATCGCACCCAGCAGGGCATACTTGGAATTCGAGGCCCAGCCGGCGATGATGACGCCGTAAACCCCAACCGAGGTCATTGCCAGGATGTACAACAAACCGGCGTTGATATTGCTGAACACCAGGCCGTCATCGAACGGAATCACCGCCCAGGCCGCCATCGCCGGTGCAAAGGTAATCACCGGAGCGATAATAAACAGGTAGCGGTTGGAATTGGTCGGGATGATTATTTCCTTGAACATCAGCTTGAACATGTCCGCAAACGGCTGGAACAGGCCCTTGGGGCCAACCCGGTTCGGGCCCTTGCGAATTTGCATGTAGCCGATCACCTTGCGCTCGGCATAGGTGTAATAGGCGACCACGATAAACAGCGGCAGCAGGATGGAGAGCGCCTTGACGCCGCTGTAAATGGTGAACTGCACGTACTCGTGCAGCCAGTTCCAGAGATCGTTTGCCAGGTCCATTAAGACACCTTCTCCAGCGTCACCTTGCCAAAGGCAGTAGACAGGTGCCTGACCGCCTCGATGCCGCTGGGCACGTAAACGCAGCCCGCGGGGACGCCTTCATCGATACGCAGTGGCAACACCGCGGTACCCTTGCCCTGCTTGACCTGCACCTGTTCGCAGCTTTCCAGCTTCGCATCCCGCGCCTGTTGCCGGTTCATCACCACCGCGCACTGCTGCTTCATCAGCGGCGTGGCCTGCAACGCGCTCGACAATCGCGCCATATCGTCGCTGGCATAGATCGGTGTCGCACCAATCTTCTGTATCTTGCCGGCGTCTTGCGGCAGGGCTTTCGCGCTGGATTCAATGCCGCAGAGGTTACTCAGGCTGACGTCGCTGCACAGCGCCTTTAGCTCGTTCCTGACCGCGACCGAGTCTGCGTAGTCGAATTCGCCCGGCATCAGCACCTGTCCCAGCGCCGACAGTATCTTCCAGCCCTGGCGGCTTTCGCCACGCGCCTGCACGCAGCCGTTGAAGCTTTGCCACAAGCCCTCGACGTTGACGAAGCTGCCGGAGGTTTCGACCAGCGAGGCCAGCGGCAGCACCAGGTCGGCCTGCTGCTGAATAAAGTCGTTGTCATAGCTGCTGACCGCGATCACGAATTCATTGTTATCCGAGAGCGAACTGACCGAGTTGGTATCGAGCAGCGGATTGAGCGCAAAGGTCAGCAGCAGCTTGTGTTGCGCGGACAGGATCTCGGCGGCGTGTTCGCCACTGTCGTCGAGCGCCACGCCGGCAGGCCCGCGGTGTGGCGTGGCGCCGGCCAGGCAGGCCCCGGCGCTGTTCGCCGACAGCGACAGGTAACCCAGCGTCGCATCGGCGCTGGCGGTAATCGCTTCGCAAATCTCCTGAATCAGCGACAGCTGCGGATTAGAGAGCGCCTGCACACCGACAATGACCGCCGCGTTCTCGGCATCGAACAGGGATTGAGCGATCGCCCGCTGTTGCGAGGTCGTTTCGAGTTCGCCGACCAGGCCGGCAAGATGCGCACCCAGCGGCCTGCCGCTAACGTTGCCGAGCGCCACCGCAACCCCGGCGAGATGGCTCACCAGCTGTGCCGCCGATCCGAGTAACTCGTGCTGTAACGGGAAGTTGTACTGTTCGCCAAGGTGCCCTATCGATGAAACCCGCGCGGCATTGTTCTGCACCGCCTTACGCAGTCGGTGCGACAACAGCGGCTGCTCGTAACGCAGGTTGCCGGCCACGACCAGGGCCGCGTCGAGGGTTTCCAGCGATTCCAGCGAACGCCCCAGCCAGGGCATGATCGGGCTGGTTTGCTGGGTTGAAAAGTCCACCTGGGTGAGTCGATGATCGATACTGTTAGAGCCGAGGCCACGCAGCAGCTTCTGCGCCAGGTAATGCTCTTCCAGCGTTGCCTGCGGGCTGACTAGCGCGGCAATGCTGCCGCCGGCATCGGACAGCCGGTTGGCCGCGGTGTCGAGCGCCGTTTGCCAGTCGACCGCCCTGAGTTCTCCATTGTCGCGCAGCATCGGTGCGGTGATACGCTGCTCGGCCTTGACCGCGGTATAGCTGAAGCGATCGCGGTCCGAGATCCAGGATTCATTGATCGATTCATTCTCCCGCGGCACCACCCGAATAACTTCGTTGCCGCGGGTGTGCACGAAGGTGTTGGAGCCGACACAGTCGTGCGCCGATACCGACGCATGCTGGGTCAGTTCCCAGGGCCGCGCGGTGTAACGCGAAGGCTTGGCGGTTAGTGCGCCTACCGGGCAGACGTCGATGACGTTGCCTGACAACTCGGAGACGATCGATTTCTCGATGTAGGTGCCGATTTCCATGTGCTCGCCGCGCCCGGTGGCGCCGAGTTCCGGCATGCCGGCGATTTCATCGCCGAAGCGCACACAGCGGGTGCAGTGAATACAGCGCGTGAAATCGGTAGCAATCAACGGCCCGATATTCTTGTCCATCACCACGCGTTTCGACTCGGTGTACTTCGAGATGCCTTCGCCGAAACCCATCGCCACGTCCTGCAGTTCGCACTCGCCACCCTGGTCGCAGATCGGACAATCGAGCGGGTGGTTGATCAGCAGGAACTCCATGGTCGATTTCTGTGCGGCCAGCGCGCCCGGCGAGCGGGTCTGCACCACCATGCCGTCCATGCACTGGGTAGCGCAGGCCGGCATCGGTTTGGGCGCGCGCTCGATTTCGACCAGGCACATACGGCAGTTGGCCGCGACCGACAGTCGCTTGTGGTAACAAAACCGTGGAATCACGATATCGTTTTCATCGGCCACGTCGATCAACAGGCGCCCGGGCTGGGTCTCGATCGTCTGGCCGTTTATGGTTATTGTTATGTTATCGCTCATTGCAGTTGGTTGATCCGATCAGGCCGCGTTATCGACAATCGAGCGCTTGTGCTCGACGTAGTATTCGAATTCATGCCGGAAGTGCTTGATGAAACTCCACACTGGCATCGCCGCGGCATCGCCGAGGGCGCAAATAGTCCGGCCTTCGATCTTGTGCGATACCTCTTCCAGCAGCTGTATGTCTTCGGGCCGGCCCTTGCCGTCGACGATACGCGTCAGCATGCGGTAAAGCCAGCCGGTACCCTCGCGGCAGGGCGTGCACTGGCCGCAGGACTCGGAATAGTAGAAACGCGAGATACGCTGCAGCGCGAGCACCATGTCGGTAGTTTCATCCATAACGATGACCGCGCCCGAGCCCAGCATCGATCCCGCCTTGGAGATCGAATCGTAATCCATCGTGCATTCCATCATGATCTCGCCCGGCAGCACCGGCACCGAGGATCCGCCGGGAATCACCGCTTTAAGGCGATGCCCGTCGCGCACGCCGCCAGCCATCTCCAGCAGGTCCTTAAACGGCGTACCCATTGAAATTTCGAAATTGCCCGGCTTGTTCAAATGCCCTGACACCGAAAAGCATTTTACGCCCCCATTGTTGGGAATACCGAGCTCGGCAAACCATAGCGCGCCGTTGCGAATAATCGACGGCGTCGAGGCCAGGGACTCGGTGTTGTTAATCGTGGTTGGCTTGCCATAAAGCCCGAAGTTTGCCGGGAACGGCGGCTTGTAGCGGGGCTGCCCCTTCTTGCCTTCGAGCGATTCGAGCAGCGCGGTTTCCTCACCGCAAATATAGGCGCCGGCGCCCAGCGCCGGGTACAGATCGAAATCGACGCCGCTGCCCAGGATATTCTTGCCGAGGTAGCCTGCCGCGTAGGCTTCCTTGACCGCGGTTTCGAAACGCTGTGCCGGCTCGTCCATGAATTCGCCACGCATGTAGTTGTAGCCGACGGTAGCGCCAATGGCGTAGCCGCAGATAGCCATACCCTCGACCAGCGCGTGAGGGTTGAAACGCAGTATGTCGCGGTCCTTGCAGGTGCCGGGTTCGGATTCGTCCGAATTGCAGACCACGTATTTTTGCCCGGGCGCGTTGCGCGGCATGAAGCTCCACTTGAGACCAGTCGGAAACCCCGCGCCTCCGCGCCCGCGCAGGCCCGAAGCCTTGACTTCCTCGATCACGGCCTCTGCTGTCATACCGTCCTGCAGTATCTTTTTAAGCGCCTCGTAGCCGCCGACCTTGAGATAGGTTTCCATCGACCATGGTTGGTCGTACTGCAGGGTTGCGTAACAAACTTCGTTAGCCATCTCTACTCCAGCGCATCCAGAATTTCATCGACCTTTTCCGGGGTCAGGTTTACATGGTAAACGTGATTAACCTGCATCATCGGCCCGCCAGTACAGGCGGCCAGGCACTCTTCCTCGCACTTGAGGTAAATCCGTCCATCTTCGGTGCTCTCGCCAATCTTGATGCCAAGCTTGTTTTCGACATGATCGACAATGCCCTGGGACCCCATCAGCATGCAGGATATGTTGGTGCAAATGGCGACATTGTGTCGCGCCACCGGTTTGGTTTCGAATATCGAATAAAATGACGCTACCTCGTACACGTGGATCGCGGGTAGCTCCAGGTACTCGGCGACCGCATCCATCAGGTCAGGAGTCAGGAAACCCTGGTTTTGATGCTGTGCCGCGTAAAGCGACTGCAGCACGGCCGAGCGCTTGTGCTCCGGCGGAAAGCGCGCCACCCAGTGGTCTATTTCCGCGCGGGTATGATCGCTCAGCAGATCGATTTTTGATACGGTTTCGATAGCCATTACCTGTCGATCTCTCCAAACACGATGTCCTGGGTGCCGATGATCGCAACCACGTCGGCCAGCATGTGGCCCTGGGCCATTTCGTTCATGCTCGACAGGTGAGCGAACCCGGGTGCGCGCACCTTGACGCGATAAGGCTTATTGGCGCCGTCCGAAATCAGGTAGACGCCGAACTCCCCCTTGGGGTGTTCGATGCTGGTATAAACCTCGCCCTCGGGCAGCGTATAGCCTTCGGTAAACAGTTTGAAATGATGGATCAGGCCTTCCATGTCGGCCTTGAGTTCTTCCCGCCGCGGCGGCGCGACCTTGTGATTGTCGGTTAGCACCAGCCCGGGATTGGCGCGCAGCCAGTCGATACATTGCCTGATAATGCCGTTCGACTGACGCATCTCTTCCATCCGCACCAGGTATCGGTCGTAACAATCGCCATTGGTGCCGACCGGGATATCGAAATCCATCCGGTCATAAACCTCGTAGGGCTGTTTCTTGCGAATATCCCACTCCACGCCGGAACCACGCAACATCGGACCGGTGAATCCGAGTTGATAGGCGCGTTCCTCGGATACCACGCCGATACCGACCGTGCGCTGTTTCCAGATACGGTTGTCGGTCAACAGGGTTTCGTACTCGTCGACGTAACCGGGAAAGCGGCGCGTAAAGTCTTCCACGAAATCGAGCAGACTGCCCTGACGATTTTCGTTCAGGCGATCGGCGTCTTTCTTGCTGCGCCAGCGGCTTTCGAGATACTGCGGCATCCTGTCGGGGAGGTCACGCGCCACACCGCCGGGTCGGTAATAGGTCGCATGCATGCGCGCGCCCGAGACCGCCTCGTACATATCCATCAAGTCTTCGCGTTCTCGAAACGCGTATAAAAACATCGTCATTGCGCCGACGTCGAGCGCGTGAGTACCGATCCACATCAAGTGGTTCATGATGCGGGTAATTTCGTCGAACATGACGCGGATATACTGCGCTCGCAGCGGGATCTCGATACCGAGCAGCTTTTCGATGGCCATCACGTAACCATGCTCGTTACACATCATCGAAACGTAATCGAGGCGATCCATGTAGCCGATGGTCTGGTTATAGGGCTTGGTCTCGGCGAGTTTTTCGGTACCGCGATGCAGTAACCCGATATGCGGATCGGCGCGTTCGATTACTTCGCCGTCCATTTCAAGCACCAGACGCAGTACGCCGTGCGCCGCCGGGTGCTGCGGTCCGAAGTTAAGCGTGTAGTTTTTAATCTCAGGCATCGCTCGCTGCCTCGTCCGGCGTATCCGGCTCATCGATAAGGTAGCGGTTATCGGTGCGCTTCACACGCGGCACCAGCACCCGGGGCTCTATCGAGACCGGTTCGTAAACTACGCGCTCGCGTTCCGGGTCGTAGCGCATCTCGACGTGACCGACCAGCGGAAAGTCCTTGCGGAAAGGATGCCCCACAAAACCATAGTCGGTCAGGATGCGTCGCAGATCGGGATGATCGCTGAACAGTATGCCGAACAGGTCGAAAGCCTCGCGTTCATACCAGTCGGCCGATCTCCAGATGCCGGTCACGGTCGGTATTACCGGAAAGTCGTCATCGGCGGCAAACACGCGTACCCGCAGGCGCTGATTGTTTGCGTATGACAGTAAGTGATACACCGCGGCGAAGCGTTTTCCCGGAACCGCGAGCGAATCCAGCTCGTCGCCAAACTGCAGTCGCCCGCTACTGACGTTGTCCTCGACGCCACGACTGAAACCGCCACGGCTAGCCTCTTCGGTTAGCCATTCATCGCGGCCGAACTGCGAGTAATCGACACCGCAGAGGTCGACCAGCTGCTGGAACTGGAACTGCGCGTCATCGCGCAAGCGGGCGGCGACTTCGAGCAGCTGCTCGGCGCTCACTTCCAGAGTCACTTCGTTGTACGCGACTTCGACTGATTCGATATTTTCGCCCAGCGCCGCGCGCAATGCCTCTGCCAGTTGCTGTTTGGAGTTCGACATCTTAGCGGGCAATGGTGTTGGTGCGTTTAATCTTATTTTGCAATTGCAAAATACCGTAGAGCAGCGCCTCCGCCGTGGGCGGACAGCCCGGCACGTAGACGTCGACCGGCACTACGCGATCGCAGCCGCGCACCACCGAATAAGAGTAATGATAGTATCCGCCGCCGTTGGCGCAGGATCCCATCGAAATCACCCAGCGCGGCTCGGCCATCTGATCGTAAACCTTGCGCAGGGCGGGCGCCATCTTGTTAACCAGCGTGCCGGCCACGATCATTACGTCTGACTGGCGCGGGCTCGGGCGAAATATAATACCGAAGCGATCGAGGTCATAGCGCGCCGCACCTGCCTGCATCATCTCGACTGCGCAACAGGCGAGTCCGAAAGTCATCGGCCACATGGACCCGGTACGCGCCCAGTTGATTAGCTTGTCGGCCGTGGTAGTGACAATACCCTGCTCGAATACCCCTTCTATTCCCATTCGAGCGCCCCTTTTTTCCATTCGAAGATGAAACCGATGACCAGCACGGCGAGAAAAACCGCCATCGCCACCAGGCCAAAGGTACCTATCTCGTCTAGCACGATAGCCCAGGGAAACAGGAAGGCTATTTCAAGGTCGAAGATGATGAACAGAATGGCGACCAGGTAGTAGCGCACATCGAATTTCATGCGGCTGTCTTCGAATGCCTCGAAACCGCATTCGTAGGGAGAGTTTTTCTCTGCATCGGGTCGTGACGGACCGAGAAGTTTACCCAGTATTATGAAGACCGAACCCATAACGAGGGTGATGCACATAAAAATCAGAATCGGTAGATAATTACCTAACATGGATCGAGTACTTTCCCCGGAAAACCTGCGCTATTGATGCGAGGCGCCAGTCTATTGTGGCACCTATTTAGTGTCAAGAAATCCCCAACCCGGAGCGCATTCAATAGCAGGCATCGCATAATCCTGGTGTCAGCCTGCAGCGCCCGGATTGTACCGGGGCCGACAGCAAAGACCCGGGATTACCCGGGTCCTTTAATATGGTGCCGATGGCCGGACTCGAACCGGCACAGCTTTCGCCACTACCCCCTCAAGATAGCGTGTCTACCAATTCCACCACATCGGCAAATCCCCGGTTACTCGGCCGGGGGTAAATCTGAGTCTGCCGCGGTCTCCCCCGCGTTATCGGCAGGCGGCATATCGCCTTCCTGCATGGCACCTTCCTGCAGGGCCGGCGCCGGTTCGAGTTCCTGCGCGGTAACGCTGCCGGTTACGCCGTCCGGGGCCACGCGATTACTCGATATATAGGCCAGCGACAGACAAACTATAAAAAACAATATTGCGATCATCGTGGTCGCTCGACTGAGAAAATTTCCCGATCCGCGCGCACCGAAAACGGTCGCCGAGGCACCGCTGCCGAAGGCCGCACCGGCGTCGGCGCCCTTGCCGTGTTGCATCAGGATCAGCACGATCAACGAGATCGACAACAGGACCTGCACTACCAATAAAATACTGTTTATGTTTTCCATATATATTCCTATACCGATTGTGCAATAGCCAGAAAATCGTCGGCCTTCAACGAGGCCCCACCGATCAGGCCGCCGTCGATATCTGCCTGCGACAACAAATCGGCCGCGTTCGAAGCATTCATGCTACCGCCGTATAAAATCCGAACCTGCTGCGCGATCCCGCTATCGCTCGCGGCGAGCTTGCCGCGAATAAATGCATGTACCGCCTGGGCCTTTTCAGGAGAGGCTACCAGGCCCGTGCCGATCGCCCATACAGGTTCATAGGCGATAACCGCTTGCGCAAATCCAGCGATACCGGTGGCATCAAGCACCGCATCGATTTGCTTTGCAACCACCGCCTCGGTAACGCCCTGTTCATGTTCGTACAGGGTTTCACCGACACATAAAATCGGCGCCAGACCGTTCTTGACCGCCATCTCGAATCTGGCCGCTACCAGTTGATCGGATTCCAGGTAAAGTGACCGTCGTTCCGAGTGGCCGACTATCGCATAGCGACAACCGCTTTCCTTCAGCATGGCCGCCGAAATTTCCCCGGTAAAAGCTCCCGCATCGCGGTTACAGACGTTTTGCGCTCCGAGCGCGATGTCGGTATCCGCCAGCATGCCGCCAACCTTCATCAGGAACACCGCCGGAGGACAAACCGCAAGTTCTGCCTTGCCGGCATCTCCGGCCTTGATACCCTCAACCAGTTCCGTGACGGATTGCAGGCTACCATTCATCTTCCAGTTGCCCGCTATCAGGCCAGCACGCATATTAGTTACCGCTCGCTAAAAAGGCGCCAAAGGTTACTCACCTCGGCTCAAGAAATCAATGCGGAATTGCCGATTTGGCCACATTTTAGCCGCACGGCTAGCCGGCGGCGGCCTGCTCGACGGATTGCGCCAGTTTAGACGCGATTTTTTCGACCTGGTTCGCATCCTGTCCTTCTACCATGATCCGGATCAGGGGCTCGGTCCCGGAGGCGCGCAACAGTACCCGTCCCGATTCCGCGAGTTCAGCCTCGGCCGATTTGAGCGCGTCCTGAATGCGAGGGTCGGTGTCCAGTTCCAGCGTCCGGTTTAGCGGCACGTTAATCATGGTCTGGGGATAGATTTCTACATCGCTGCAGGCCTCGGTCAGCGTCTGCTGCTGGTTAACCAGCCAGTCCAGCACCTGTAACGACGCGATAATGCCGTCGCCGGTCGTGGTCTTGTCGAGACAGATGATATGGCCCGACGATTCACCACCCAGGAACCAGCCGTTATCGACCAGTTTTTCCATCACGTAGCGGTCCCCGACCGCGGCGCGTTGAAAAGGAATCTGCTGTGCCTGCAGGGCATGTTCGAAGCCCAGATTGGTCATCAGCGTACCGACCACGCCGCCTTTCAATTCGCCGTTCATGAGCTTGCTCCTGGCGATGATGTAAAGCAGCTGATCGCCATCCTTAACGTTTCCGCGCGCATCCATCATCATCACGCGATCGCCGTCGCCGTCGAAGGCAATACCGAGGTCGGCCTGGTTCTCCAGGACCTGAGCGCGCATGCTCTGCGGGTGCAAAGCCCCTACCCCGTCATTAATATTCATGCCGTTAGGACTGGTACCAACCTCGATGACTTCCGCACCCAACTCGCGGAATACGGCTGGCGCGATATGGTAAGTGGCGCCGTTGGCGCAATCGACCACCAGCTTCATGCCGCGCAACGATGTTTGAAACGCAATCGAGCTTTTACAAAACTCGATATAGCGCCCCTTGGCGTCCTCCATGCGGCTGGCCTTCCCGATCAATTCCGGTTCGACCATTTTCAGTGGCTGCTCGAGCATCGCCTCGATCGCTTCCTCGGTTGCATCCGGCAGCTTGAAACCGTCGCCGCTGAAAAATTTGACGCCATCGTCGTGATACGGATTGTGCGAGGCGCTGATGACGATACCGGCGCTGGCGCGCTGCGCCTGGGTAATATAGGCAATGGCGGGCGTCGGCATGGGTCCGAGCAGCAACACGTCGAGCCCCGCCGCCGCAAGCCCGGCCTCGAGCGCGGATTCGAACATATAACCCGAGACCCGCGTATCCTTGCCGATAACGATCTGGCCACGTCCACCCTGCGAAAGCACCTTGCCCGCGGCCCAGCCGAGCTTCATGACGAAATCGACCGTCATCGGAGCCTGGCCAACGCGGCCGCGAATGCCATCGGTGCCGAAGTATTTGCGACTCATCAGGCCACCTTGCCGAGCGCTCGCACCATCGCGATGGCGTCTGCAGTTGGCCCAACGTCATGCACGCGCAGGATATCCGCGCCCAGCAGTGCGGCCATGACCGCCAGGGAAAGACTGCCGTAAAGCCGCTGATCTGCAGGTTTGTCCAGAATGGTACCAATCATTTTTTTGCGTGATAGCCCGGCCAGTACCCGAACACCCAGTTCGCGAAACTCGGCCAACGATTTCAACAGTAACAGATTATGCTCGATTGTCTTGCCGAACCCAAACCCGGGATCGATGATAATCTTGTCGATATCGATCCCGGCATCGACCGCGGCCGCGATTCGAGCCGCCAGGAAGCCCTTGACCTCGGCCACCACGTCTTCGTAGACAGGATTCTGCTGCATGGTGGCCGGCGTCCCCTGCATGTGCATCAGGCAGACCGGCACGTCCAGTTCGGCGGCCACCGCCAACGAGTCGTCCAGACGCAGCGCCCAGACGCTATTGATAATGCTGGCACCGGCGTCGACCGCGGCGCGCATGACTTCAGATTTATTGGTGTCTATCGAGATCGGGATATCGGATATTTCACGGATTGCATGGATCAACGGAATGGTCCGATCCAGTTCCTCTTCGAGTGCCACCGGTTGCGAACCGGGCCGCGTTGACTCGCCGCCGATATCGAGCAGGTCCGCACCATCGCATATCAGGCAGCGGGCGTGTTCGAACGCCTTATCGGTGGTATCGAACTGACCACCATCCGAAAAAGAATCGGGGGTCGTGTTAATGACCCCCATGATTTTCAGGTTAGCGGATATTGTCGGTTGTGACATCGATCATGGCGACCAGGCCAGAACCAACCCGCTAGTGCAGCTTGGCGGGATCCAGGTCGGGATCACCGCCTTCGCTGGTGTCGCCGGAAGTCGCGGTCGGCGTCGGTCCGGTTTCATCGTCGGACCAGTCTTCGGGCGGTCCCGGCTCCTTGCCTTCCATGATCGAATCGATCTGGGAAGCGTCGATGGTTTCGTACTTCATCAAGGCATCGGCCATCAGATGCAACTTGTCTTCATTCTGCTTCAGGATTTCGACTGCCCGCTGGTAATTGCGGTCGATGATTGCGCGAATTTCGGAATCGATCGCCTGGGCGGTATCGTCGGACACGGTTTTCTGTTTGCCATAGGACTTGCCGAGGAAAACTTCGCCCTCTTCTTCGCTGTACGACAACGGGCCCATCCGATCCGACAAACCCCACTGGGTTACCATGCTGCGCGCAATGCCGGTGGCTCGCTCGATATCGTTGGAAGCACCGGTGGTTACCGCTTCGTCGCCAAAAATCTGCTGCTCGGCGATGCGGCCACCGAACAGGCTCGACAACTGGCTTTCGAGATGCTGCTTACTGTAACTATAGCGATCGTCCTCGGGCAGGAACATGGTTACGCCCAGTGCCCTGCCGCGTGGGATTATGCTGACCTTGTAGACCGGATCGTGCTCGGGTACGAGCCGCCCGACGATCGCGTGCCCCGCTTCGTGATAGGCGGTGAGCTTCTTTTCCTCTTCCTTCATGATCATCGACTTGCGCTCGGCGCCCATCATGATCTTGTCTTTGGCACGCTCGAACTCCGACATGGTCACCAGCTTCTTGTTGGCGCGGGCGGCAAACAGCGCCGCCTCGTTGACGAGGTTGGCGAGGTCCGCGCCGGAAAATCCCGGGGTACCGCGCGCGATCACCATCGGATCGACGTTTTCGGCCGCCGGCACCTTGCGCATGTGCACCTTGAGTATATGCGATCGTCCGCGCACGTCAGGCAGCGGTACCACCACCTGGCGGTCGAAGCGGCCCGGTCGCAGCAAGGCCGGATCGAGAACGTCGGGACGGTTAGTCGCGGCGATGACGATCACGCCCTCGTTGCCTTCGAAACCATCCATTTCGACCAGCAACTGGTTCAGGGTCTGCTCGCGCTCGTCGTGCCCGCCGCCGAGGCCGGCACCGCGATGGCGGCCCACGGCATCGATCTCGTCGATAAAGATGATGCAGGGCGAATGTTTCTTAGCCTGGTCGAACATGTCGCGCACCCTCGAGGCACCGACACCGACAAACATTTCCACAAAATCGGAGCCCGAAATGGTGAAGAACGGCACCTTGGCCTCGCCGGCGATAGCCTTGGCCAGCAGGGTTTTACCGGTACCGGGAGAACCCACCATCAAAACGCCTCGCGGGATCTTGCCACCCAGCTTCTGGAACTTGGATGGATCGCGCAGAAACTCGACCAGTTCGGCCACTTCTTCCTTGGCTTCATCGACGCCCGCGACGTCGTTGAAACTGATATTGATCTGGTCTTCGCCGAGCAGGCGCGCCTTGCTCTTACCGAACGACATGGCGCCACGGCCACTGCCGCCTCCCTGCATCTGGCGCATGAAGAATATCCACAGACCGATCAGCACGATGAACGGGAACCAGCTGATAAACATATGACCCAGCAGCGACGGCGGCTCAGGGGGTTTGCCGAGGATAGAGACATCGGCGCGTTCGAGGTCGCCGATCAGGGCGCTGTTGTTGGTTTCCGGGCTGTAGGTAGAGAACGGCGTGCCGGAAATCATCTTACCGGTGATATTCTGCCCTTCGATAGTCACTTCCCTGACCTGACCCTGTTCCACCTGAGTCAGAAAATCCGAATATATCAGGGTCTGCGCGCCGGAGCTGCGATCACCGAAACTGTGGAATACCGACAGTAAGACCACTGCGATAACGATCCACAATACCAAATTCTTTACTACGTCGTTCACTATTACACCTGTCTTGGCTTCAACTAATGCCTGTTCCGAGAATCATTTTACTGTCTTTAAACCCAGATACTAGCGTATTTTCCGCGCCTGAGCCTATCTAAGACCGCTGCAAACCGCATAAATTTCGCTGGAACGTGACCTCGATGCGTCCGGCTTGCGGAATTTGACTGTAACAAAGGTACGTCGAAAGCCTGCTATCAGATCTTCGAACCCCTCGCCCTGGAAAAGTTTCACGATAAATACGCCTCCGGGAGCCAGGAATTCCCTGGCAAGATCGAATGCTAGTTCGGCGAGATATATCGCCCTCGGCTGATCCACGCTTTGCATACCGCTCAAATTGGGGGCCATATCCGATAATACAAGGTCGAATTTCCGCCCGTCGGCCAGGGCAAGAATTTGATCAAGCACTTGCTGCTCGGTGAAATCTCCCTGCAAAAACTCGACCCCGGCGACTGGCTCCATCGGCAACAGATCAACCGCGATTACCCGGCCGCTGGTGCCCACCGCGTGAATCGCGTATTCACTCCAGCCGCCCGGCGCTGCACCGAGATCGAGCACGAACTGCCCGGGCTTGAGGACGTGATCCTTTTGCTGGATTTCATCGAGCTTGAACACCGCACGCGAACGGTAACCCTGTTCCCGGGCTTTCAGCACGTAGGCATCCTGGTGATGCTCCTGCAGCCAGCGCTTACTGGATTTCGATCGTGACACTTTTCGATTGCTTCGCTGTGGTAACATGCGCGCTTTCTATTATCCTGCGCATCTCTATGGAATTATCCAGTGGACAAATCAAACGGCTACGCGCCGAGGGCCATCGGCTCAAACTTAAGCCGGTAGTCATCATAGGCCAAAAAGGATTGTCCGAAAACCTGCACCATGAAATCGATACGGCGCTCGACCATCACGAACTGCTTAAACTGCGCATTCCAGCCCTCGACAAGCCCGGCAAGCGAGAACTCGCGAACCTGATCTGCGACCATCACCACGCGGCCCTGGTCGAAACCATTGGCAGTGTTATCGTCATTTACCGCCCCAACAGCGAAACCAACCGCTTCGCCCCAATAATCGCCGCCTGACCCGGCAAAAATTTCTTCCTCCCGGCACCGTCCTTGGTTCGCAAGTCCCTTCGACGGCGCGGTCATCGGTGCTCTTTTGCGGGAACGGCGTAAATACGTCCCTGTAGCCTCGCGCGCAACATCCCTGTTGCGCAGCGTCCCGCAAAAGAGCACCGATGCCCACGCCTCTCATATAGCCAGACGTTAAGGTTAGTTGCCTCGACTAAACCAGTTACATCGAACATATTGCAGGCTCGAGTATTGCTAAGGCGTGGGCGTTGTAAATGTTTTTCGGGAGGCTGTGCGACAGGGATGTCGCACGCCAGCCTACATGGATGTATTCACGGCGTTCCCGAAAAACATTTACAACGGCCGCGCCGTCGAAGGGACCGTAATTTCACGAAAAGTAAGGTAATCAGGACGGACGTTATTTGTACTCGACGCCGGCGATGACGTATTCCATGGTGCCGCCCGGGGCGTCGACGATTGCCTCGTCGCCAGTTTCCTTGCCGATCAATGCGCGCGCGATGGGCGAACTGATGGCGATCCGCTTGTAGTTGATATCGGCCTCGATGTCGCCGACTATCTGGTAGCTGACTTCCTTATCGGTTGCGACATCGAGCAGTTCCACCGTACAGCCAAAAACCACGCGATCGCTGACGTTGAGCTGGGTGACGTCGATAATCTGCGCATTAGACAGCGCCGCTTCCAGTTCCGCGATGCGACCCTCGATAAAGCCCTGCTCTTCGCGCGCAGCATGGTACTCGGCGTTTTCCTTCAGGTCGCCGTGATCCCTGGCGGTCGCAATCGCCTCGATCACGGCCGGACGCTTGACCGATTTCAATTGCTTGAGTTCGAGTTTTAGCCTTTCTGCGCCGGCGGCCGTCAGCGGTATCTGATTCATGGTATCTGTCGCCTAATGTAACGATTGTAAGCAATATACTTCTTTGATTTCACGGTGTGACATGGCCTGGCAGGTCGCCTTGCCGCCAGCCATGGTCGTGGTATAGCACACCGAGTGCATGATTGCCTCACGCCGAATGGTATACGAATCGGCGATGGCCGAGCGCCCCTCGGTGGTATTGACGATCAACGCGATTTCGCCATTCTTGATCATATCGACCACGTGCGGACGTCCTTCCTTGACCTTGTTGACATGTTGGCACTCGATCCCGCCGGCGCGAATAATCTTGGCGGTACCGCCGGTAGCGACCAGCTTGAAGCCCTTGTCGTGTAACTCGCGGGCCAGTTCGACTACCGCCTTCTTGTCGGTTTCGCGCACGCTGAGGAAAGCGATCCCGGGTTTCGGAATTTTCGCGCCAGAGGCCAGCATGCCCTTGGCGTAAGCTTCCGCGAAGGTTTGCCCGATACCCATTACCTCGCCCGTGGACTTCATCTCGGGACCGAGAATCGGGTCGACACCCTGAAACTTGGCAAATGGAAATACCGATTCCTTGACGGATACGAATTCCGGCACCACCTGCTCGATGCGGCCCTGCTGCTCGAGGCTTTGCCCGACCATACAGCGCGCGGCAACCTTGGCCAGCGGAACGCCAGTGGCCTTGGAAACGAAGGGTACGGTGCGCGATGCGCGTGGATTGACCTCGAGGATATAAACCTCGTCACCCTTGATCGCAAACTGGGTATTCATTAATCCGACAACCTTGAGTGCGCGCGCCATATCGCCTACCTGGTCACACAGGCGCTGCTGTATTTCGGCCGACAGCGTATACGGCGGCAGCGAACAGGCCGAGTCGCCGGAATGCACCCCGGCCTGCTCGATATGCTCCATCAAACCACCGATCAGCACCTGTTCCCCGTCACAGATTGCATCGACGTCGACCTCGACCGCTTCGTCGAGAAAACGATCCAGCAACACCGGAGAATCCCGGGTTATCTTGACCGCCTCGGCCATGTAACGCGCCAGGTCATCCTGATCGTAGACAATTTCCATCGCGCGGCCGCCCAGCACGTAAGATGGGCGCACCACCAGTGGGAAGCCAACCTGCTCGGCAAGCTGCGCAGCTGACTCGACGTCGAAGGCGATCTGATTGGGCGGCTGCAGCAGGTTCAGACCCTGGATCATTTGCTGAAAACGCTCGCGGTCCTCGGCCAGGTCGATCGAATCGGGCGTGGTACCAATGATCGGTACGCCGGCGGCTTCGAGGGCGCGCGCCAGGTTCAGCGGCGTCTGGCCTCCAAACTGCACTATCACGCCCTTGGGTTTTTCCAGATGAATGATTTCGAGCACGTCCTCGTAGGTCAGTGGTTCGAAATACAGCCGATCCGATGTATCGTAATCGGTGGACACGGTTTCGGGATTACAGTTGATCATGATCGTTTCGTAACCGTCTTCCCGCATTGCCAGGGCCGCGTGCACACAGCAGTAATCGAACTCGATCCCCTGGCCGATACGGTTGGGGCCCCCGCCCAGCACGACGATCTTGTCGCGGTCGGTCGGTTGCGCTTCACACTCGTCGTCATAGCTCGAATACAGGTATGCAGTGCTCGACGCGAATTCCGCGGCACAGGTATCGACTCGCTTGTAAATCGGCCGCACGCCCAGTTCCCGGCGGCGCGTCGCAAAACTGGATTCGTCGCTGTCGAGCAGCCCGGCAAGACGGTAATCCGAGAATCCCTTGCGCTTCAGTGTTCGAATTTGCGCGGCATCCAGCGCCTCGAGGCTGCGGCCGGCGAGATCCTGCTCGATTTGCACCAGTTCTTCTATCTGCACCAGGAACCATGGATCGATCGCGGTTTGTTCGAATATCTGCTCGAGACTGTAACCCGAGCGAAACGCGTCGGCGACGTACCAGATCCGTTTTGCGCCCGGCAGACGCAACTCGGTACGATACAAGTCCTCGAGTTCCTGGGGGTCGGTCGCCTGATCGACAATCGGGTCGAGACCGTGAACGCCGATCTCGAGACCGCGTAAGGCCTTGTGAAAAGACTCCTGGAAGTTACGCCCGATCGCCATGACTTCGCCAACCGATTTCATCTGGGTCGACAGGCGATTGTCCGCCTGCGGGAATTTCTCGAAAGTAAAGCGGGGAATCTTGGTGACCACGTAATCGATGCTGGGTTCGAAGGACGCCGGGGTAGCGCCGCCGGTTATGTCATTCTGCAATTCGTCCAGGGTGTAGCCGACCGCCAGCTTGGCGGCGACCTTGGCGATCGGAAAGCCGGTGGCCTTGGAAGCCAGCGCCGAGGAACGCGATACCCGCGGATTCATCTCGATGATGATCATTTCACCGTCTTCCGGGTTGATCGCGAACTGCACGTTAGATCCCCCGGTCTCGACGCCGATCTTGCGCAGCACGGCGAGCGAGGCGTTGCGCATGATCTGGTACTCTTTATCGGTCAGGGTCTGTGCCGGCGCCACGGTAATGGAATCGCCGGTGTGCACGCCCATTGGATCGAGATTTTCGATCGAACAAATAATGATGCAGTTGTCGTTCCTGTCGCGCACCACCTCCATCTCGAATTCTTTCCAGCCGAGCACCGAGGTTTCGATCAGCACCTCGGTGGTTGGCGACAGGTCGAGGCCGCGACGGATGATATCGTCGAATTCTTCGCGGTTGTAGGCAATACCGCCGCCGCTGCCGCCCATGGTAAAGGATGGACGGATGATGACCGGGAAGCCGATTTGCGATTGTCCCTGCCAGGCTTCCTCGAGGCTGTGGGCGATGAAAGCCTTCGGTGTCTTCAATCCTATCTCGGTCATGGCAACGCGAAACTGCTCTCGGTCCTCGGCCATATCGATGGCTTCGCGCGTGGCGCCGATCATTTCCACACCGTATTTTTCCAGCACGCCTTCGCGCACCAGGTCGAGGGCGCAGTTGAGCGCGGTCTGCCCGCCCATGGTGGGCAGCAGCACGTCGGGGCGTTCCTTGGCGATAATCTTCTCGACCGCGGTCCAGTGAATGGGTTCGATATAGACCGCGTCCGCGGTATCCGGATCGGTCATGATGGTCGCCGGATTGGAATTTATCAACACCACGCGCAAGCCTTCTTCCTTGAGGGCCTTGCAGGCCTGGGCGCCGGAATAGTCGAACTCGCAGGCCTGACCGATCACTATCGGTCCCGCGCCAATAATCAATACCGACTTTATATCCTGTCTACGCGGCATCAGGCTGCTCCCTGGCGACCCTTGTAAGTCGCAATTAATTCGAAGAAGCGGTCGAACATCGGGGCAACATCATGCGGTCCCGGACTGGCCTCGGGATGACCCTGGAAACCGAATGCCGGCTTGTCGGTGCGCTGCACCGCCTGCAGGCTGCCGTCGAACAGCGACCGATGCGTCGCCTGCAGGCACTGCGGCAGGCTGGCCTCGTCAACCGCAAAACCGTGATTCTGGCTGGTGATCATAACCACCCCGCTCTCCAGGTCCTGCACCGGATGATTGGCGCCATGATGGCCAAATTTCATTTTGATGGTGCTGGCACCGCTCGCCAGTGCCAGCAACTGGTGCCCGAGGCAGATCCCGAACACCGGGATCTCGGTTTCCAGTATCCTGGCGATGGCCGCAATCGCGTAATCGCAGGGCTCTGGATCACCCGGCCCGTTGGACAGGAAGATGCCGTCCGGATCCATCGCCAGCACTTCCTCGGCCGGCGTTGTGGCCGGCACCACGGTGACCCGGGCGCCGCGCTCGGCCAGCATGCAGAGAATGTTTTTCTTGATGCCGTAGTCATAGGCAACTACATGATGGGGCGTATCGCTATTGTCACGATATCCGGATTCGATCGACCAGGTCGACTGCGTCCAGGGATAGGGTTCCCGAACCGACACTACCTGCGCCAGGTCGAGACCGGCCAGTCCGCCGTATTCCCGGGCCGCCGCGAGCGCTGTCTCTGCGGAAACATCATCTCCCGCCATAATTGCTCCCGACTGCGCGCCCCCGTCTCGCAACAGGCGGGTCAGCTTACGGGTATCGATATCGGCGATGGCGACGACGCTGCGTCGCTCGAGGTAGTCCTGCAAACTGCCCTCGCTGCGCCAGTTACTCGCACGCAGTGGCAGGTCGCGAATGATCAGGCCGCTGGCGTGGATTTGGGTCGCCTCTTCGTCTTCCTGGTTGACACCGGTATTACCGATATGAGGATAGGTCAGGGTTATCAACTGCTGGCAATAGGAAGGGTCGGTAAGAATTTCCTGATACCCCGTCATCGCGGTATTGAACACCACCTCGCCGCTGGATATCCCGTCGGCGCCGATCGAACTGCCGTTAAAAACGGTTCCGTCCTGCAGGACTAGTATTGCTGTTTTGGGCACATAAACTCCGGTTTCAAAAAAATGCGCGCGCACAAAAATGGGAGGAACCGCCGGTTCTTCCCATCGAGTAATTCACTAAGCGATAACACCGCGGAGGCAGCATCTTCTTGAAGGCGCATTGTATGACTATTGCCGCAATGAGTCTATGCTTGCTGAAAAAATTTGCTAAATTATGCCGACCGCACCCATCCGTCGAGATTCCTGAATGCTACCTGCCCCCAGCCACTTTGCGCGCGCAGTCATCTATATCCTGCTCGCAATACTGCTGTTCGACCTGCAGGGCGTCATCATCAAGTATCTCGGAGATCGCTACCCGGTGCAGCAACTGGCAACCTTTCGCAATATATTCGGACTGATTCCAAGCCTGCTGGTACTGGTGCTGGCGCGGGACTGGCACGCCCGCGGCAGAAAACTCGCCATCCGCCAGTGGCGCCTCGGCCTGGTACGCGGATTTTTCATCGCGATGGCGCAATTCTGCTTCTACCTGTCGATTACCAAAATGGAGCTGGCGACCGCTTCCACGCTGACCTATATCAGCCCGGTACTGATTACGATGCTGTCGGTACCGATCCTCAGGCATCACGTTGGCGTCTGGCGCTGGCTCGCGGTGCTGGTCGGATTTCTCGGCGTGTTGATGATTATGGCACCGGGCACCGAGGTGTTTACCCCCTACAGCCTGCTGCCAATCGGCGCCGCCTTCGGCTACTCGTTGTCCACCGTTTGCGTGCGACTGATGGATGACCACGTACCCACCGCACTGATCAACATGTACGCCTCGATCGGTGCCCTGCTCGGTGCCCTCGGGATCCTGTTCGCTACTACCGGGTACCAGCCCGTGGCCAGCGCGGAGGACTGGCTGCTGCTGCTTGCCATGGGCATGGTGGGTGGTTTTGCGGTGCTGGGACTGATCAGCGCTTATCGGCTAGCGAAACCCGCCAGCCTGTCTCCCTACGAGTATTTTGGAATTCCTTTCGCCTTCGTGCTGGGCTGGGCCTTCTTCGACGAAGCCCCCTTCGAGAAGTTGATTCCAGGCGTATTCCTGATCGTTGCGGGCGGCATGCTGATCGCATGGCGCGAACGCAAAAAACGCATCGACTCGGTACCCGTGCTAACCGAGTAGCAACTGCTTCACGAGTGCTGCCGCATGCGCTCTCGCAACTGCGCCTCGCAAAATTCCACCGAGGTCAGCATTTGCTGCGCATCGGCGAATCGCATATAGGTTTTCTTTTGCAATGCCTTGATGATCACCTCGGTAATTCCAGCCGGCAGCGTCAGATGATTCAGATCGGGTTCCTCACCGACGATGTTTTTCTTCAACTCCGGCAGGCTGTTGCCGGCAAAGGGCTGGTAGCCGGTTAGTAACTGGTAAAGCGTTACGGCCAGCGAAAACAGGTCGGAGCGACCGTCGAGTTTCTTGCCCTCGAGTTGCTCGGGTGACATGTAGGCCGGCGTACCGACGATAACATTGTCGCCCTTGCGCTCGCGTTTTTCGGTATAGGCGGCACCAAAATCGGTCAGGATATAGGTGTCGTTAACCGCGTCATACATGATGTTGGCGGGCTTGATATCGCCATGCACGATGCCGTGGTTGTGGGCCACGGCCAGCGCGCGCAGCATATCCCTGGAAATACGGATGCATTCCCCGACGGTCAGATACTGGCGCTTGCGCAGGCGTAACGACATCGAGTAACCGGAAATGTAATCCATGGCGATATAGGCGCTGTCTTCCAGCATTTCCGCATCGTGAATCTTGACGATATTGTCATGGTCGAGCTGCGATACGATCTCGGCCTCGTGCAGCCAGTGCTCGATGCGTTCGCGATCGTAGGCTTCGCCCTTGCGCAATTTCATTACCTTGAGCGCGACGCGATTATGGCTGCGCATGTCGGTGGCTTCGTACATCACCGCGGTGGACCCCTTGGCTATCTTACGCAGCAGACGATAGTGGCCAATGGTCGGCTCCTCGGCCTGCGCAACCGGCTGCGTCTTGCCGAGTTTGAGCAGTAATTCCCGGTTCCTGCGTATTTCCTCGATCCGAGTAACGAAATCGCTCAGGCCCGGATCGTATTTCGACAGCCAGTGATACAGATTCAACGCGCTGGCCCAGTGCTTGCCGGACTCCAGCAACATACCGAGTTCATAACCCACCTCGAGCAGTTCGTCGCTGTAAGGGCATTGCTTGAGCATGGTCTGCGCGGTACGCAAATCTCCCTTTTCGATGCGCGTTTGCACGTCGGACAGGGCAATGGTTTTTTGCTGGGTCAGCATGCTGGTAGCGAAACCCTGGTAAAGATCCAGCGCCCAGAAAATCGCCGAAACCAGCAACATGACGAGTGCGGGAAATACTACCGGCAAAAAGATTTGCACAAAAACGGCAAGCATGACTTCCAGCATCAACAGCCCGAAGAGCACCAGTATCATCGTCAGGATCGAGACCGCCGTGGTGCGCGAGCGCGTGTACTTGCTCACGTAAATGGCAAGTATCAGCGCATAAACCAGTAGCAGGCTCCACTGGGGAGCGATACGCATCGATGAGATCGCGATTAACTCCCGGTCTTCCGGCTGTAAACCCAGGATATACAGAAAAAAATTACCCTCGAAGGTCGAAACAGTCGAGGTCAGGCTGAGTAAGTAGGTAGACACCAGCAGAATCGTGGTTAAACCTAATTGCCAGGCTCTTGATTTGAAACTAAACACGGATAGTTAGCGGCGATAATTCGAGAATGGGATCATGCGACAGAACCAGTATCGACGCAAATATAGTCTATCTGCGACATCGTGCCCTCCTTTTACTGGACATCGAGACACATTTTATCAAAGATTAGGCCCACGTTTTCAGGTGCGCGCCAGTCGCGAGAATCGGGAAACTCGTGCAAATCGAGTACTGCCCCCGCAACGGTAACGAAGTCAGCTAATGTCTTCGAAGTCCGGAGACCGGCCTGAAAGTGATTTAACAAGACCAGAACTGCGGGTGGTAGTTCTCACAGCTTGTCGCGTTGTTCCATTATCGCCAACTGTGTGTGTCTCTCTGAATGGAGAACCACATGAAGATCTATAATCCCTTGTTGATAGGCCTTTACCTGGCTGTTACCCCAGCCCAGGCTTACGCCGAACTCGGCCCGATCGTCATCACCCCGACCCGAACCGAACAGGCGGGAAACACATCCAGCGCCACCGTGTACGTCGTCACCGCAAGCGAAATAGAATCGAGCGGGGCCACGTCGACCAGCCAGGTCTTGCGCGGCATACCTGGAGTGCAAATCGATGACCTGTTCGGCAATGGCAGCGAAGCCAACGTTGGGTTGCGGGGATTCTCCTCGAGCGCCAATGCCAATACGCTGGTGCTGGTGAACGGTCGACGCCTCAACTACAGCGATACCGCCTCACCGGATTTACACCATGTGCCGCTCAAGGATATCGAACGCATCGAGGTGCTCGCGGGCAGCGCGGGTAGCCTCTACGGCGACCAGGCGGTTGGCGGCGTGATCAATATCATCACCAAAAAACCAGTCGAGAGTTTTCACCAGGTCAGCGCTCGTGCCGGCAGTTTCGACTACCGCGGCATCGATTTCAATTCGTCCCGTCGGCTGACCCCGACCCTGGCCTATCGCCTGTCGGCCGGCAGTTTCGAAACCGACAACTACCGCGACAACAACGCCGAGGAAAACACCAGTTTCACCGGTTTGCTGGAATACGATAAGGCGCAGAACAACTTTTTTATCGAGGTACAGGATATCAGCAACGACCTGGAACTGCCCGGTGCCCTGTCCGAAACCGAGTTCGAGGATGACCCCACCCAGGTCAATTCGGGTTTTATCGACGATTTCCGAAATGAAGATATCACCGTTATCAGACTGGGGTACGCGCGCGACTTTGGCGATCATCGCTTCAGCATAGATGCAACCCAACGCGAGACCGAGGCCGATATTCGGCAGAGTTTCCGCAACTCGCCGAGCCCCGAGACCGGTTTCGACGATCGTGAAAACAATAGCCTGAATCCGAAGTTGTCCGGCAGCTTCCATGCCGTGGTCGATATACCTTACGTGGTCGGTATCGATCTCGAAGAAGTCGACTACGAGCTTGAAATTCCTTTTTTCTTTTTCGGCCCCGGGATAACGACTTCCAGCAACGAACAGGACAGCCAGAGCCTGTACTTCCAGCTCAACCCCCAGCTGAGTGACAGCTTGCAGCTTACCTTCGGCATGCGGCACACCTCGGTTGAAAACGATTTTACCGACGGTAACGCTTTCCCGGATGGAGAAGAATATGACGACGACGTTACCGTTGGCGAACTCGGTCTCGCCTACTTCATCGATGCGCAAACCCGGATCAAGCTGCGCTACGACCAGAACTTTCGTTTTGCCAAGGTCAACGAACTCGCGTTGGCCAAACCAGGGGAAATACTCGACACCCAGACCGGCGAATCCTTCGAGATCGGTCTCGATCTTACCCGGGGCGATCACCGGCTAATCGCCTCTATTTACCGGCTGGACCTCGAAGATGAAATCGAATTCGATCCAAACGTGCCGCCCTTCGGCGAAAATGTAAATCTCGACGACACCCGGCGCGACGGTTTGACGCTGTCGTTATCTAGCCAGCTCGGTCCGTCGTTTGCTCTGAAAATCGATCTCGGGTACGTCGACGCCGAATTCAGGTCGGGCAGCTTCGACGGCAACGAGGTCTCCGGCGTTGCCGACACCATCGCGAAGCTGCGCGTCGACTATCGACTCAACTATCGATTTTTGACTTACCTCGAGTATAACTACAGCTCGCCCAAGTATGCGCAGGGCGACAATGCCAATGAATTTGACAAGCTGGATTCGATCACCGTATACAATGCAGGAATCGGTTACCAATACCATGCCTGGGATGTAAACTTCAGGGTTAATAACCTGGCAGACGAAGAATATGCCGAATTTGTCACCAATAACGGCTTCGGGGCCGCCTACCAGCCCAGCCCGGAACGCAATTACACTTTAACCGCAAGCTATAGTTTCGAATAATGGGAAATCGACTGACAAGAGTTTACACCCGCACCGGGGACCAGGGCAGCACCGGCCTGGCAGACGGCAGCCGTCGTCCGAAAAACGACCCGCGCGTGCACTGCATGGGCGAGGTTGATGAACTCAACGCCTGCCTCGGGCTCGCATTGAGCCTGCTCGACGACGGTCCGCTGCAGCAGCTACTGTTCTCGGTGCAGCACGACCTGTTCGATATAGGGGCCGAACTTTGCCAGCCCGGCAAACACCTGATTACCGACGACTACGTTAGCGAGCTCGAAAAAAGTGCCGATGAATTCAACGCCAGGCTCGACGAACTCAGGGAATTTATCCTCCCCGGCGGTTCGCAGGCAGTGGCCAGCCTGCATCTGGCGCGCACGGTCTGTCGACGCGTCGAGCGTCAGCTGGTGACCCTGGGCGAGAACGAAATTGTCAATCCGGTTACCAGCCGTTATATCAACCGGCTATCGGATTTACTGTTTATCCTGGCGCGAGCACAATCGCAGTTCGAGGACGCTGGCGAGGTTTACTGGAATTCCAAGTACTCGCGGCTGAATCGCACTAGCGATTAACGCCGGCCCGCACCCGGGTTTCAGCGTCGAAGTTCGACCGTTACCCGGCGATTGGCGGCGTGGGCCTTGTTGTTGCTACCCTTGCTCGCCGGTCTCGACTCGCCGGCATAGTCGACCCGCAGCAGGCTCGAATCGATGCCGCGAGCAACCAGTAAATCGTAGACGTACCAGGCGCGACGTTCCGACAAACCCTCGTTGTAGCAGGCCAACCCGGTATTATCGGCATGGCCGGTAATCACTATTTCGGAAATGGCATCATCGATTCGAAGATAGTCGAACATCCGGGTGAACGCGGTTTCTTCTTCCCGAATGCTGGCAAACTCGTTGTCCGGTTTGAAATGAATGCTGCTGACGCGGACGTCTTCAAAATTACGTTCGTATAACTGTGCCGCACAGCGCGTAAACTCGGCTTCGACCTCGCCGAACCTGACGGTAGAGAGCGAGGCTATCAGCGGATTATCTTCGTAAAACAGGAACCCGGGCTGGTATCCCTGGCGTAATTCGTAATAGGCTTGCTCGGCGACTCCCGGCGGAATTTTGAACAGCGTCTGGCGGCCGCTGGTCTCGAATCGGGCTAACACGGCCCGCGTTTGGCGACTGTTCCAGCCTGCGGATTCGGACCTGAGCTCGACGTTGATGCCCCGTTCGAACTGATGGTGAGTTCGCAGCTCGAGTTTCATGGCGCGACCCGCCTCCCGGGTAAAAACCGCCTTGCCGAAACGCGGAATCGGGTGTTCGATACGGCAGATGAGCGAACTGCTCTCGGTCAGCGTCCATTTCGCATCGTCCATAGTCGCCACGTAGCGCCGCTCCAACGCCTGTACGCTGGTGCCGAGGCTCAACATCATTATCAACAGAATGCTGCTTTTGAAAGGCATTGCCAACCGTGAATGTTCGATAAACTTGACTGTTTATCGGCGTATTCAGGTAAATCTTGAGAATTAGTCCCGCGTCAGGAACTCGAGCGCCAGTTCGGAAAATTGCTCCGGTTTCTCGGCATGCAGCCAGTGGCCCGCGTCTTCGATCGTGGCGATGCTCACATCGGTGAAATGACGTTCGATAGCCTCGACCTCGTCATCGCCGACGTAGTCCGAACGCGCCCCGCGAATAAAAAGCGTTTGCCGCTCGATCGTCCAGTCCTCCGGCAAATCAGCGAATCCGGTCAGAAATTCCATGTCGCGTTGAATCGCTCGCCAGTTGACTCGCCAGCGCCAGCCGTCGGGCTCGCGCACCAGGTTTTGCAGCAGGAACGCGCGTAACTGGTCTTCCGGAATATTCTGCCGCAGCATCTGATCGGCCTGGGCGCGCGAAGCCAGCGTTGCCAACGGCAATGCCAGGATGGGTTCGATCAAATCGTCGTAGTGGTGGAAATAGCTGACCGGCGCGATGTCGGCAATCACCAGGCGAGCAACCAGTGCCGGATGTTTAACGGCAAGCGTCATCGCCACCTTGCCGCCCATGCTGTGCCCCAGAATGTTGCAATTACGCAGGCCCAGCACCTGCAACAGCTGCGCGACGTCGTCGGCCATGACCGGATAATTCATCTCGTCGGAATGGAAGGATTGCCCATGATTGCGCAGATCGACGTTGATTACCTCGAAACGGTCAGCGAACTGGCGCGTATGCGATTGCCAGTTCTTGCCCGACCCAAACAAACCGTGCAACACCACCAGCGGTCGACCTTCGCCGCGACTGGTATAGCTCAATTCCGGCATGATGTTGATCTACCCGATCGACCGCGGTCGGCGCAAGATTTACTTCTTGCGTGGTATGTACAGGTCGGTGATCGTGCCTTCGGCCATTTCCGCGGCAAAATTGAATGTCTCCGACAGGGTCGGATGCGGATGAATCGTCAATCCAATATCCTCGGCATCGGCCCCCATTTCCAGCGCCAAAACCGCTTCCGCAATCAATTCACCGGCATTGGGCCCGACGATACCGGCGCCGAGAATACGTTTCGTCTCCTTGTCGAACAGGATCTTGGTCATGCCCTCGTCGCGATCGACACCGAGAGAACGGCCGCTCGCAGCCCAGGGGAACGCGCCTTTCTCATAATCTATGCCCTGCGCCTTGGCTTCGGTTTCGCTCAATCCCATCCAGGCCACTTCGGGGTCGGTGTAAGCCACCGATGGAATCGTTAATGGCTCGAATACAGACTTCATGCCGGCGATGACTTCAGCGGCCACCTTACCCTCATGCGTCGCCTTGTGCGCCAGCATCGGGTTGCCGACGATGTCTCCGATGGCAAAGATATGGGCGACATTGGTGCGCATCTGATTGTCGACCGGAATGAAACCGGACTCGTCCACTTTGACCCCGGCCTTGTCCGCGGCGATCTTGTGGCCGTTGGGGCGACGTCCGACGGCGACAAGAACCTTGTCGAACAGCGCTGGTTTCGGCGCCTTGTCACCCTCGAAGAACACTTTCAACCCGTTTTTCTGCGCCTTGATTTCGGACACCTTGGTCTTCAGGTAGATCGCCTTGTAGCGCGCGGATATGATTTTGTTCAAGCCGCGTACCAGGTCCTTGTCGCAACCAGGTATCAGGCTATCCATGAACTCGACCACGGTGATCTCGGAACCGAGCGCATGGTAAACGGTGGCCATTTCAAGCCCGATGATGCCGCCACCGACGATTAGCAGTTTCTTTGGCACGTCTTTCAGTTCGAGCGCGTCGGTCGAGTCCATCAGACGCGGGTCATCGTTCGGAAACGGTGGTATCTCGGTTGGTTGCGACCCGGCGGCAATAATGCAGTTTTCGAAACTGACGCGGGTAAGCTCACCGTTATTGTCGACCTGCAAAGTATTCTGATCGATAAATTCGCCGACGCCGTGAATCACGGTAACCTTGCGCTGCTTCGCCAGCCCGGCGAGTCCGCCGGTCAACTTGCCGACCACCTTGCTCTTGAAACTATTGATACCCTTCAAGTCTATTTTGGGCTTGTTGAAGGTTACACCGTTGGCCTTCATGTGCGCGGCCTCGTTGATAATCAGCGCGGTATGCAACAGCGCTTTCGAGGGGATGCAGCCGACATTCAGACAAACGCCGCCGAGCGAGTCGTAGCGCTCAACCAGCACCACTTTTTTACCCAGGTCGGCAGCGCGAAAAGCGGCGGTATAACCGCCCGGCCCGGCGCCCAGCACCAGGACTTCGGTGTTAATCTCACCGCCGCCATCGGGTTTATCCGAGCTGGCGGGGGCAGCTTTTTTGGTGGGTGCCGCCTTTTTCGCAGGCGCAGCTTTTTTAGTGGGCGCAGCTTTGGCCGGCTTTTCTGCCGCGGCCTCGGCACTTTCTATCGTGCCAAGCTTGCTACCCTCGGAAATCTTGTCACCGACCGCAACGCTGACTTTCCTGATGGTGCCGGCAGATGGCGATGGAATATCCATCGTTGCCTTGTCCGACTCCAGGGTTAATATCGGATCCTCGGCCTCGACCCTGTCTCCCGCGGCGACGTGAATTTCGATTATTTCGACGTTTTCAAAATCACCGATATCCGGCAATAACAGATCTATTTCGCTCATGATTATAAAAGTACCCTTCTAATGTCGGAAATTACCTGGCTCAGAAAATTGGTGAAACGTGCCGCCTGCGCACCATCGATTACGCGATGATCGTAAGACAGCCCCATTGGCAGCATTAACCTTGGTTTGAAATCACCGTCGATATATACCGGCTGCATCCTGGAACGCGAAACACCGAGAATTGCGACCTCGGGTGCGTTGACGATCGGCGTAAAATAGGTACCCCCGATTCCGCCCAGGCTGGATATGGTAAAACATCCGCCCTGCATTTCGGTTGGCGAGAGTTTTCCGTCGCGCGCGCGCCCCGAAATTTCGCCGAGTTCGGCGCCCAGCTCGAACAGCCCTTTCTGGTCGACATCCCGCACCACCGGCACCACCAGACCGTTAGGCGTATCCACCGCAATACCAATATGGAAGTATTTTTTCATGACCAGGTTTTCACCGCTGGCGTCGAGCGAAGCGTTGAAATTCGGGTATTCGCGTAACGCGCTGACCACTGCTTTCATCAAGAATATCAGCGGCGTCAGGCGTACCGATTTCTGCTCGGCTTCTTTTGCCAGCGACTTGCGGAAGGCTTCGAGTTCGGTGATGTCGGCCTCGTCAAACTGCGTCACGTGCGGCACCGTAACCCAGCTACGATGCAGGTGCGCCCCGGAAATCTTCTTGATACGGCTCAACGCAACCGTCTCGACTTCACCGAATTTGGAATGATCTATTTCAGGTTGGGCGCTGACCGTTATACCGCCGCTGCCGGCACCTGCGCCGGCCGTCATGCTCGATTTGATAAACGCCTTGACGTCGGCCTTGGCGATTCGCCCTTTCGGGCCGCTGCCGATTACCTGCTCGAGATTAACCCCGAGCTCGCGCGCATAGCGGCGGATCGAGGGACTGGCATGAATGGTCATGCCGCTCGCAGGGGCACCGCTGGCACCGGCCCCGGGATGGGGTTTCATAGTCTTGCCAGGCATCACGTCGGGCTTTGGAGCGGTTTCGTCTGCCGCAGCCGTGACCGGCGGGGGCGTTTCCGGTGCGGCCGGAGTCGCTGGCGGCTCTGGTTCCGCGGCCGCAGCCGGTTCCGGCTCGGCAGGTTTTTCCGGGGCGCCGCTGGTGCTGATAGTCGCGATCGCATCGCCCTCGTTTACGCGGTCGCCAACGCTGGCTACGATCGATTCGATAGTGCCGGAGTAAGGGCTCGGAATCTCCATCGTCGCCTTGTCGGATTCGAGCACGATGATCGACTGTTCCGGCTCGACCTGGTCGCCCGCCGCAACCAGAATTTCGATGATCTCGATATCCTTGAAGTCACCGACATCGGGTAGTGCAATTGTCTTGGTTTCTGCCACTGGGTTGCTCCTGCTCGACGTCTATACCGTTATCGGATCGGGTTTTTCAGGGTCGATACCGTATTTCCTGATCGCCTGGGCTACTACTTTACTTTCAATTTCACCGTCATCGCTAAGCGCTTTCAAGGCCGCGACGACGACATAATAACGGTTTACCTCGAAGAACACGCGCAGATTATCGCGGGTGTCGCTGCGACCAAAGCCGTCGGTTCCAAGGGTGACGTAGCGGGAAGGAATAAACTCGCGCAACTGTTCCACATAGGCGCGAATATAGTCCGTCGCGATAATCACAGGCCCCTTGCGTCCGTGCAGCTGTGTCTCCAGGTAGCTGCGACGCGCTTTCTTGGTCGGGTGCAACTGGTTCCAGCGTGCGCAGCTATCGGCTTCTCTCGAGAGCTCGTTAACACTGGTCACGCTCCAGACATCGGCGTTGATCTTGAAGTCCTTTTTCAGCAATTCGGCCGCGGCGATCACTTCGCGCAATATTGTGCCTGACCCCATTAACTGAACCTTGCGTCCTCTTTCGACGCCTTCCTGCAGACAGTAGATACCCTTGATGATGCCCTCTTCCGAATCCTTCGGCATCGCCGGCTGAACGTAGTTTTCGTTCATCAGCGAGATGTAATAGAAAACGTTCTCCTTCAACTGGTACATGCGCTTGAGGCCGCTGTGAATAATCACCGCCAGTTCGTAGGCAAAGGTGGGATCGTAGGAAACGCAGTTGGGAATGGTGCTGGCGACGATCAGGCTGTGACCATCCTGGTGCTGTAAGCCTTCGCCAGCGAGGGTGGTGCGGCCCGCGGTACCGCCCATCAGAAAGCCACGCACCTGCATATCGCCCGCGGCCCAGGCCAGGTCGCCGATACGCTGAAAACCAAACATCGAATAGAAGATGTAAAACGGTATCATGCTGACACCGTGGGCGCTGTAGGCCGATCCTGCGGCAATCCAGGAAGACATGGCCCCGGCCTCGTTGATGCCTTCCTCGAGAATCTGACCGGAGACGTCCTCGCGGTAATACATCACCTGGTCCGAATCCATCGGTTCGTAAAGCTGCCCCTTGAAGGAGTAAATGCCGAGTTGCCGAAACATGCCTTCCATGCCGAAGGTTCGCGCTTCGTCCGGTACGATTGGGACGATGTTATTACCGATGTTCTTGTCGCGCGCCAGTGTCGACAGCATGCGCACGAAGGCCATCGTGGTTGAAATTTCCCGCTCGCCGCTATCCTTGAGCAGGGCGTCGAAAATTTTAAGGTCAGGGATGATTAACGGCTCCGCCGTATCGCTGCGCACCGGCATATAGCCGCCCAGCTTTTCCCGGGCCTGGCGCATGTATTCCATTTCCACGCTGTCTTCGGGGAACTTGTAGAACGGGGCTTCGGCAATATCGTCGTCGCTAATCGGAATATTGAAACGGTCACGAAACGCCTTCAGCGAATCCTCGCCCATTTTCTTTTGCGAGTGCGTAATATTCTGGCCTTCGCCAGATTCGCCCATGCCGTAACCCTTGACTGTCTTGGCCAGTATGACGGTGGGTCTGCCAGTTGACTCGACCGCCTCGGCGTAAGCCGCGTAAACCTTGTGCGGATCGTGTCCGCCACGATTCAGGCGCCAGATATCCTCGTCCGACATGTCGGCGACCATGTCGCGTGTTTCCGGATACTTGCCGAAGAAATATTCGCGCGTGTAGGCGCCGCCCTTGGCCTTGTATGCCTGGTACTCGCCGTCGACGGTTTCTTCCATGAGACGCTGTAACTGACCGTTGTGATCCTTGGCAAACAGCTGATCCCAGTAAGACCCCCAGACCACTTTTATTACGTTCCAGCCGGCACCGCGGAACACGGCCTCCAGTTCCTGGATAACTTTACCGTTGCCGCGCACCGGGCCGTCGAGGCGCTGCAGGTTACAGTTGATGACGAAAACCAGGTTATCCAGTGCTTCGCGCGTGGCCAGCGAAATCGCGCCGAGCGATTCGGGCTCGTCCATTTCGCCGTCACCCATAAAGGCCCATACCTTGCGATCATGCTGCGGCTGAATTTGCCGATTCTCGAGGTACTTCATGAAGCGCGCCTGGTAAATCGCCATGATCGGGCCCAGCCCCATGGAAACCGTCGGGAACTGCCAGAAGTCCGGCATCAACCAGGGGTGCGGGTAAGAAGAGAGTCCGTTTGCGTCGAGCGCTTCCTGTCGGAAAGACCGCAACTGCTCCTCGCTGAGACGCCCCTCGAGGAAGGCACGGGCGTAGACGCCGGGCGCCGAATGCCCCTGGAAAAACACCAGGTCACCGTTGTGCACCTCGTTCGGCGCACGAAAAAAATGCATAAAGCCGACGTCGTAAAGCGTTGCGGCCGAGGCAAAGCTTGCGATATGCCCACCGAGCTCGCTCGACTTTCGGTTGGCGTGGACCACCATGGCCGCGGCATTCCAGCGGATCACGGAGCGAATGCTGTGTTCGATCGCCTGGTCACCGGGAATCGGACGCTGCATCGACAGAGGTATGGTGTTGACGTAGGCGGTCGTCGCAGAGAACGGCAGGTAAGCGCCGGACCGGCGGGTTTTGTCGATCAGGCGTTCCAGTAAAAAGTGCGCGCGCTCGGGTCCTTCGCGTTCGAGCACCGAATCTAGCGATTCGATCCATTCCTGGGTTTCTTCCGGATCAATATCAGTTTCATCTACCACGTGCGTTGCCTTTGTTGTAAATTGGCGGGATTATACAGCAAATTAATTTGCCCTCTGGGGCAATCATTATAATTTATGCCAATATTATTACCCTATATTCAGATACTGCAATAGATGAATAACCTTTCTATCGTCACGCCCGATGATTGGCACCTGCATTTGCGCGATACTCCATACCTCGAAGCAGTCGTCGCCGATACAGCGCGACAGTTCAGACGCGCAATCATCATGCCCAACCTAAATCCACCGGTGCGCAACTGTGAAGACGCGCTGGCTTATCGCGAGCGTATCCTGGCGGCGCTGCCGGCAAGCTGCGAGTTCGAGCCACTGATGACTCTTTACCTGACGGACAATACGCGGGTCGACGACATCGAGGCCGCCAGCGCTTCGCCGTTTATCCATGGCGCCAAGTTATACCCCGCGGGGGCGACCACCAATTCGGATTTCGGGGTGACCGATTTGTCGAAACTGGGGCGCGTATTCGAGGCCATGCAGCAGCACGGTTTCATGTTGCAGGTACACGGTGAAGCTACCGCACCCGAAGTCGATGTTTTCGACCGCGAAAAAGTCTTTATCGAGCAAAGCCTGGAGCGGATTCGTCGTGATTTTCCCGAACTGAGAATCGTCTTCGAACATATCACGACCCAGGACGCCGTGGATTACGTGCGCGCCGCCGACACAAACCTGGGGGCGACGATTACGCCGCACCACCTGCTGATCAATCGCAACGCAATTTTTAAGGGCGGTATTCGACCTCATTATTATTGCCTGCCGATTGCCAAACGCGAGCAGCACCGACTGGCGCTGGTCGCAGCGGCCGTCAGCGGAGACAAGCGATTCTTCGCCGGCACTGACAGCGCGCCACACAGCGTACCGGCCAAGGAATCGGCCTGCGGTTGCGCAGGCATTTACTCGGCGCACAGCGCGCTCGAACTGTACGCGGAAGTTTTTGATCTGGCTGCAGACTTTACTCATTTCGAATCCTTCATGAGCCGCAACGGTGCGGACTTCTACGGCTTATCGCAAAACCAGGGCAAAACCAGGCTCGTGCGCGAAGCCTGGACCTTGCCCGCGTCGTTGCCATACCCGGATGTCGGATTGATACCTTTCAGGGCTGGAGAAACCCTGCACTGGAAACAGATCATCGATGACTGAATCCTCGCTGATGGCGCAGCGCTTTCGCGGCTATCTACCGGTGGTGGTCGACGTCGAAACCGGGGGCTTCAACGAGGTTACCGATGCCCTGTTGCAAATCGCGGCGGTGCTACTCGATATTGACGAAAAAGGTCGACTCTATTGTGTCGATACCATTTCCTGTCACGTGAATCCTTTCGAAGGAGCCAACCTCGATCCCAAGTCGATGGAGGTAAACGGTATCGATGTCGACCATCCGTTCCGCCTGGCGCTGGATGAAAAACAGGCGCTGCCGAAAATTTTCAAACCGGTACGCGGCGCGATCAGGAGTCACGGCTGCAACAAGGCGATACTGGTTGGGCACAACGCGCATTTCGACCTCAAGTTCATAAATGCGGCCGCGGTGCGCAGCGGCATCAAGCGTAATCCGTTTCATCCCTTCAGCACCTTTGACACGGTAACCCTGGCCGGCCTGGCCTACGGCCAGACGGTACTCGCCCGCTCGATCAAATCGGCAGGCATGGAATGGGACCCGAACGAGGCGCACTCGGCGATCTACGACGCCGAGATGACCGCGTCGCTGTTTTGCAAAATTGTTAATGATTTCGGTTTTCTACAACCTTGATCCGAAAATTAACTTATACTCGTGTCAATCAACTCAATTCCCCTCACCTTGCGCAAAGAAGACCTCTCCATAATCGTCGTCGATGACCTTCAATTCAGTCGAGAAGTCGTCAAATCCGGCCTCGGCAAATCAGGCTTCTCGGATATTCGCACCGCGGCGTCAGCCGACGAGGCACTCTATCTGCTCAATCAGCGCCGTGCGCATGTCGTGCTTGCCGATTTCTGGATGCCCGGGATGAATGGCCTCGAGATGACCGATCTGATTCGCCGTTGGGATGAAAACAATGACCGTTACACCGGTATCGTACTGTTGACCGCGGAAGATACGGCCTCGAGTATCGTGGTTGCATTTGACCGCGGCGTCGACGATTTCATATCGAAATCCGCCAACCAGTTCGAGCTCGCGGCCAGGGTGTTTGGCGCCGGCCGCAATGCCTACCAGCAAAACGCCCTGCGCGAACGCATGCGCAGGGTCAGCAGCCAGTTTCTGCGCGTCAAGCAATCCAATCTGCAGGACCCGGAAACCAACCTGCCGAACCGGGCCCAGCTCGAGTTGCATATCGAGTCTCTGATCGAGCACTGCAAGGCGCGCGGGGGCGGCATCGGGGTTGGTATGATCGAGGTTAATTCATCGAACAACGAGTTGCGCCTGGGTACCTTGAAGACCATCGCCAATTCGATCCAGCTATCGCTGCGGCCGATGGACATGGTCGCGCGCTTCAACCTCAATACCTTCGCCGTATCGGTGCATTATCACGATCCCCAGGTTTTCAATCCAGACCTGTTCAATCGCCTGATTCAAAGCATCAAACGCCACACGATGCAGACCACCGACCAGGGCAAGCAGCTGAGTATCGCAATTGGAGTCTGGCACGGCCACGCCTTCGATCCCGCGCCTTCCGTGGCCGATATTATCAGCAACGTCCACCAGGCTTCTGCGCCGATACAGTAATCGGCAGCAGCAAGTCTCCCGCAATACGGGAGATTTTTTAAACCATGGGTAAATTGCAAGATCCCGGATAACGCTGACGCGTTTCCGGGATGACGCCGCCTTAGGGCGGCGTCAGCTAGCCTGCTTTTCGAGCGCCGCCGTGGCGAGCTTTTCGAGTTCGCCCGATTGGTGCATTTCCAGCGTGATATCGCAACCGCCGATCAACTCGCCGTCGACATAAACCTGTGGAAAAGTGGGCCAGTCGGCAAAGCGCGGCAAATTTTGAAAAATTTCCGGATCGGATAATACATTGACGTAGGCAAACTCGATGCCCAGCGATTTCAGCGCTTCGGCGGTGCGACTGGAAAATCCACACTGCGGTAGTTGCGGCGTGCCTTTCATATAAATAAGGACCGGGTAAGTTTCGACTTGCTGCTTGATGCGTTCCAGGACGTCCATTCAATACCTCTAAAGAATAACCAAGTAAAATGCTAAGGTATTATCATAACCGTTTTTTTCAAGCATGAAAATCGGATCGGCAAATTTTTTCACGGGGCATCGATATGCTGCTGCAGCCAGTATTCCAGCAGCGCACTGTGCCACAGCTTGCTGCCGTTGAGTCGGGTGAAATGCTGCTCGGGCTCGGCCAGCAGACGATCGATGTATGCCCGGTTAAACAGGCCTCGTTCCAGGCTGCGCCGACTGTTGAGCGTATCCGACATGAACTGGTAAAAATCGCCGCGCACGTATTTTAAAGCCGGCATCGGGAAATATCCCTTGGGTCGATCGATCACGGCATCAGGAATTCGACCGCGGGCAATCTCCTTTAGCAGACCCTTGCCCTCGTGTTTCAGTTTCAACTCTGGCGGACACGAAGCCGCCAGTTCGACCAGTTGGTGATCCAGGAAAGGCACCCGCGCCTCCAGGCCCCAGGCCATGGTCATATTGTCGACACGCTTGACCGGGTCGTCGACGATCAGCGTGGTTACATCGAAGCGCAGCACGGCATCGAGGAAACTATCGGCCTGGTCGGTATTCAGGTTGTCCTCGATCAACTGCGCGGTGTGGTCTTCGCCGCGGTAGGCGGCAGCCACGCTATCGCAAAATTCGTCATGGCCACGATCGACATAGCGATTTGCAAAACGCGGCAACGCAGGCTCGTCCTGCGCGGCCCACATTTGCGCATACCAGAAATAACCGGCGAATACCTCGTCCGCTCCCTGCCCGCTTTGCACCACCTTGACCGATTTCGAAACCTGCTCGGACAGCAGGTAAAAGGCAACCGCATCCTGGCCAACCATCGGCTCCGCCATCGCGGCCACCGCTTCCGGCAAGCGGGTCAGCACCTCGTCGTTGGGTATCAGGAATTTTTGATGGTCGGTGGCATAACGCTGCGCCACCGGATCGGAAAACTCAAACTCGTTGCCGCGCTCCTCCGGCTGGTCTTCGAAACCGATACTAAAGGTACGGATATCGTGCTGCCCGGCTTCGGCCAGCAACGCCACCAGCAAACTCGAGTCCAGCCCGCCGGAGAGCAGCACGCCCACCGGCACATCGGCAATGGTGAGTCGTTTCTTGACCGCCTGCATCAACGAATCGTGAATCGCGTCGTTCCATTCCTCGGCGGTCATGGGTTCGGCGGGACGCGATGCCCGCAGCGACCAGTAGCGCTGTTCCGAGATCCTGCCGTCCGGAGTGATTCGCATCGAATACGCGGGACGACATTTCCTGATCGACTTGATCAGCGTGCGTGGCGCGGGAATAACCGCATGCAGGCTTAACTGGTGATGCAGTCCGACCGGATCGATATCGGTGGCGAACAAACCGGTCGCCAGTAATGCCTGGGGATTCGAAGCGAAGTAAAACCCGGCCGCCGAAACCGCGTAATAAAGCGGCTTGATACCCATGCGGTCACGCGCCAGGAACAGATTTTGCTGGCGCGAATCCCAGATGGCAAAGGCAAACATGCCGTGCAGGCGTTCGACACAGTCTTCGCCCCAGCAGGCGTAGGCGTTGATGATCACCTCGGTATCGCTATGGGAATTGAAACGGTAGCCCTTGCCGATCAGGATCTCGCGTAACTCGGGGTAATTATAAATGGTGCCATTAAAAACGATCGCGTAACGACCGCTGCTGTCCTGCATCGGCTGATGGCCGGCAGGTGACAGGTCGATGATCGACAGCCGTCTATGCCCGAGCATTACCGGGCCATCGAAAAACTCCCCCCTGTCATCCGGGCCGCGCCGCGCAACCCGCTTCGACATGCAATCTGCATGCTCGGAATTGATCGCATTTCCATCGAAACTCAGGGCACCAAACAAGCCGCACATATAACCTCGCAAATACTATTTAAGCCCAGGCCAGCCGACCTAGAGATTCATTGCACCCTATTCCGAAAGTCCTTATACTGCGCCGCGTGTAGCGGGCGTGGGCAACCACACATACCAACAACCGTATTCTAAACATTTATAATCGGGAGTCATCCATGAATCCGTTAAAATCAATCACTGGCACCATCGTAACCGGCGTGGTCATCGCCGCGATCGTGATGATTATATTTGCCGATGGCATTAGCAGTTCTGTGCAGTGGACCGTCTGGTTACACGCCCTGTCTGGCGTCGCCTGGATTGGTTTGCTCTACTACTTCAACTTCGTGCAGGTTCCGGGTGTAGCCAAGGCGCTGTCCGAGGCCGATAGCGGAGGCCCCGGACCGGCGGCAATCAATAAGTATGTAGCGCCTAACGCGCTGCTGTGGTTTCGCTGGGCAGCAGTTGTAACCTGGCTATCGGGAGCCTCGTTACTCGCCAGTTACGGCATTCTGGGTGCCGCCTTTACCTTCCAGGAGGGCGCTGCGGTCATTGGCGTAGGCGCATGGATGGGTACCATCATGCTGTTCAATGTCTGGGTATTGATCTGGCCTAACCAGAAAAAAATCCTTGGTCTTGACGGAAAATCCCACGAGCCTGAGGTGATCGCCAAGGCCAAGACTGTCGCGTTGATGGCCTCACGCACCAACACCGCGCTATCGATTCCAATGCTGTTGTCGATGACAGCCTATGCGCACGGCGGTTACCCTTTCTAGCCGACTACCGCGAAGATTGGCAAAGCCCCGCCATGGCGGGGCTTTTTTTTGCTCTAAAAAGCTTGAAATCGCTGTAAATCAATGTATGTTTGACCGCTTTTTTCACGCACAAAGCCGATGTCAGATCATCTCGTCCATGCCTATCAATCGATGCCGGTGAGTTTCACTCACGGCGATGGTTGCTACCTGTGGGATAGCGACGGCAAACAGTACCTGGATGCACTCTGCGGCATTTCAGTGACGAGCCTCGGGCATAACCTGCCGGCGCTAACCGACGCGATCCAGGAACAGGCGGCCACCCTGCTGCATACGTCGAATCTGTACTCCATCACATGGCAGCAAAAACTGGCGGACCTGCTTTGCGAAAGCGCGCAGATGGACCGGGTTTTCTTCGGTAACTCGGGCGCCGAGGCCAACGAGGCCGCGATCAAGCTGGCGCGTCTTTATGGCCATCAGCAGGAGATCGAAAATCCACAAATCGTGGTGATGCAGAACGGTTTCCACGGTCGCACCATGGCGACCCTGAGCGCCACCGGCAGCCGCAAGGTGCAGGCCGGTTTCGAGCCGTTGGTATCGGGCTTCGTCCGTGCCCCCTACAACGATATCGATGCGATCAGGGCGGTTGCCGAAAATAATCGTAATGTCGTAGCAATCCTGGTTGAGCCGGTGCAGGGAGAGGCCGGAATCGTGATTCCTGACGAGGGTTACCTGCAAGCGCTGCGACAGATTTGCGATCAAAACAACTGGCTGCTGATGCTGGACGAAGTTCAGACCGGCATGGGCCGCAGCGGCAAGCTGTTTGCCTGCCAGCACGAAGCCGTCATACCCGACGTCATGACCCTGGCAAAGGCGCTCGGAAACGGGGTGCCTATAGGCGCCTGTCTTTGCGCGGGCAAAGCCGCCGAGGTCATCCAACCCGGCAATCACGGCTCTACCTTTGGTGGCAATCCACTCGCCAGCCGCGCCGCGTTCACGGTGCTCGACTACATGATAAAAAACCGGATTGCGGACAATGCGGAACAGCGCGGCCAGCAACTGTTTGGCGAGCTGCGGCAAGGCCTCGCGGACAATAGTCAGGTAGCGGAAGTGCGCCATCTCGGGCTGCTGGTGGCGGTGGAGATGAAAAATCCATGCCCGCAACTGGTAAGCCACGCGCTGGCACAGGGATTGCTGATCAACGTGACCGCCGCAAACGTCGTGCGCCTGCTTCCACCGCTGATCATGAATCAAGCGCAGACCACCGAACTGGCCACCAGGCTGATTGACTGTATCAACACGCTCACCGGGTAATATTATGTCGACTCGTCATTTTTTGAGCCTGCTGGATTTCACCAGCGACGAACTGCGGGCATTGATTGCTCATGCCATCGACGTCAAACAAAAGCTGAAACAGGGAGTTTCGCATACGCCGCTGGCGGGCAAACTGCTGGCGATGATCTTCGAAAAGTCATCGACCCGAACGCGCGTCTCTTTCGAAGCGGGCATGTACCAGCTCGGCGGCCAGGCGATGTTCTTATCGCCGCGCGACAGCCACCTGGGACGGGGCGAACCCATCGAGGATAGTGCCCGGGTCATCTCGAGCATGGTGGACGGCATCCTGATTCGTACCTTCGGTCACGATCGAATCGAAACCCTGGCGCAAAACTCGCGCGTTCCGGTCATCAATGGCCTCAGCGACCTGCTGCATCCCTGCCAGTTGCTTGCCGACATGCAGACCTGGTTCGAACAGCGAGGCGACATCGCCGGCGCCACCGTCGCCTGGATCGGCGACGGCAACAATATGTGTCATTCCTACATCAACGCGGCGCTCCGCTTTGATTTCAGCCTGCGTATCGCCTGCCCCATCGGACACGAACCCGATTCCGCCCTGCTCGAATCCGGGGGAGACCGCATCAGCCTGCACCACAGCGCGACCGAGGCCGCCATGAGTGCGGACCTGGTGGTTACCGACGTCTGGGCGAGCATGGGACAGGAAGAAGAACAGCAGCAAAGGATAGAGACTTTTGCGAGTTACCAGGTTAACCGGCAAGTCATGGCACAGGCCCATAAGGACGCACTTTTCATGCACTGCCTGCCGGCACATCGCGGCGAAGAAGTGACCAGCGAAGTGCTGGAAAGCGCGCAGTCGGTGATCTGGGAAGAGGCCGAAAACCGGCTGCACGCTCAGAAGGCACTGCTCGAAACCCTGCTGCGACCCTCGGTTTAACCTTCGAGCACTTCGAGCCGGTTGCGACCGCGTTCCGAGGCTAGCTTGAGCGCGGTATCGACCCGGCCCAACAATTCGCGCGACGATGAGCCGGGCTTCACGTTCTGGCTGCCGAGACCGACACTCATGGTCAGGTAAGGACCCACGCGAGACTTGGCATGTTCGATTTCTTGCTGCGCCAGTTCCTGCATGATGCCCGCAGCGATTTGACGCGCATTTTCGCAACTGATCCCGGGCAACAGCAACGCAAATTCGGCACCATGCAGGCGCGCCGCCATCTGGCTTTGATGCGAAATCTGGTTGCCCAGCATGGTGGCAACCTGGCGCAGGTAGCGATCGCCGGTGTCCAGCCCGTAGTGCGCGTTGAATTCGTGGTAGTAATCGATATTCAGTTTTATCAACGAAATCGGTAAGTTGTTGCCCTGAAACTGACGCCAGGTGTCTTCCAGGTGAACCCGGAAAGCGCGGTAGTTGAAAAGCCCGGTTAGTTCGTCGGTGGTCGAGATTTTTTCCAGCGCCTTGTTACTTTGCGACACCGATTCGAGCAGGCGCTGCAGGTCCTCGATCAGGGCCTCGTTGTCGTAACGATAGTAGAGCGCGTCATGCACCAGCTGGTTCATGCGCTTTACGCTAATCCAGCCGGCAATCATGAAAAATATATACAGGCAACTGAGCACATAACTGGTTGGATTATTCTGTAAAAACAACCAGATCGTAACCGGTGCCATCATCGTCACCATGTAGGAAATATATACCCCGAACGAGGTCGACAGGTAGGCGATCGCGCCGGCACACATCGTCAACAACATCGCATGCAGGATAATTTGCACGTTGGCCGTTATGTAAGGCATCAAAATCGCGGCACCGCCACCGAGAACCAGGCCGGTAATCACAACGCCGACAAAGAATCGCTGATGCCAGAGCCGGTAAGGATAAAACGACTTGTTGCGAATACTGAGGAAACGCTGCAGCCCGCGCCAACGTACCAGCAGGACCACGCAGAGCAGTCCGAACCATCCGACAACCCAGTATTCGCGACCCTGAATCGACAATTCCACGTATGCCAGCGAAGCCGCAAGCAGTGATACGAAGGTAGTAATGAAGATGCCGAAGCGGAAGCGATGGTAGAGAAATGCAACGAGTTCCTGCTGCTGCAACTGATGACTACTGATTGAGTGGCTTTCGCTGTTGATCTCGAATTCCCTTTGTGGTCTATGTTAGCCACATCGAATGTAATATAGTCTGTTTCGAGTTTAGCGGATAGCAGCAAACATGAGCAACACGCAGGATTACGTGCAATGGTTTCGGGGCGCCGCGCCCTACATCAAGGCACACAGCAAGAAAACCCTCGTCATCATGGTGTCGGATGCAGTGGTTTATTCAGACCGTTTCATCGGGCTGGTGCACGACATCGCCCTGCTCAACCATCTCGGTATCAAGCTGGTCATACTGCACGCCAGCCGTAACAGTATCGACAAGCACCTGGCAGACAACAATCTGAAATCCCGGTTTCACAACAATATCAGGATAACCGATTCCGAGACGCTGCCTTTCGTGGTGCAGGCCATCAACGAAGTAAAAACCTACTTCGAATCACAGCTGTCGATGGGCTTGCCGAACACGCCCATGTCCGGATCGGAGATTTCGCTGACCGGTGGCAACTTTGTCATCGGCATGCCGCTGGGTGTCATCGACGGCGTCGATATGCAGCATTCGGGCAAGGTGCGTGCGATCAGGCACGAAGCAATCAATGACCTGTTGGCAATGAATCATGTGGTGCTGTTATCGAACCTCGGGTACTCGCGCACCGGAGAAGTTTTCAACCTGCCCACCGAAGAGCTCGCCGCCGAAGTGGCACGCGCGCTGAAAGCCGACAAGCTTATATATGTGCAGCAACAACGTGCCGACGCAAACAACCCCGCGAGTACGTTGTCAACCAGCCAGTGCGAGCAACTGCTGGCAGACGATAACACGCCCGAAGACCTGAAAAACCTGCTGCGCCAGGCGATCCAGGCAATTCAGGCACAGGTTAAGCGGGTGCACATCATCGACCAGCAAGTCGATGGCGGTCTGCTGCTCGAGCTGTTCACCCGCGATGGTTACGGCATAATGGTGACCAATCTTTTCTACGAAGGCAGCCGCAGCGCCAACATCGACGACGTCGGGGGGATCCTCAGCCTGATCGAACCGCTCGAAGCCAGCGGTGTGCTGGTGGTCAGATCACGCGAACAAATGGAGCTCGAAATCAGGTATTTTCAGGTAATCGAAAAAGACGGCATGATTATCGCCTGCATCGCCTGTATACCGGACGAGGAAGAAAAAATTGCCGAAATCGCCTGTCTCGCGGTACACGAAGATTACCAGGGCACCGGGCTGGGGCGCCAGTTGCTGCATAGCGCCGAACAGCAGGCTTTGAAGCATGGCATTTCGCAGCTCTATACCTTGACTACGCGTACCTCGCACTGGTTTATCGAAAACGGCTTCAGCGAGTCCAGGGACTTCGTGCTGCCCGCCTCGAAACGTGAAAAATACAGTCCCGAGCGCGGCTCGAAAATTCTGAACAGGTCGATCTGATGCCATACGACCTCAGCAACTATCTGGTCATTGGCGTCTCATCGCGCGCCCTGTTCGATCTCAGCCTGGAGAACGAGATCTACGAAAACGAGGGACTCGAAGCCTATTGCCGTTATCAACTAGACCACGAAAACGATGTTCTGAAGCCGGGCACCGGTTTTGCACTGATCGAGGCGATCCTTGGCATTAACGACATCGAAGCCGGCGTGCGGCGCACCGAGGTCGTGATTATTTCGCGTAATTCAGCCGATACCAGCTTGCGCATTTCGAACTCGATCGACAATTATCGCCTCGACATCACGCGCGCGGCCTTCACCGGCGGCGAGCCGGTGGCCAAGTATCTGAACGCCTTCGAGGTAGACCTGTTCCTCTCGGCCACCGAGGAAGACGTGCAGGCCGCGGTCGAATCGAATGTCGCCGCCGGATTGATCTACGATGGTCCCAGTCACAACCGCGAAGATCCGTTGAAGCAAATCAGGATAGCCTTCGATGGTGACGCGGTACTGTTCTCCAAGGAATCGGAAATGATTTACCAGCAACAGGGACTCGAAGCGTTCATTGCACACGAAAAGGCGAATGCGCAGCAGCCGTTGCCGGAGGGACCTTTTGCCAAACTACTGAAGACACTGTCCTTCCTGCAGTTCGACCTGGATAGTAAATTCGCCCAGAACCAGCCACCGATTCGCACCGCACTGGTAACGGCCCGCAACAGCCCGGCGCACGAAAGAGTCATTCGCACGCTGCGCACCTGGAACGTGCGCATCGACGAGACTTTTTTCCTGGGAGGCGTACCCAAGCACAAGATACTCGAGTCCTTTGCGCCTCATATCTTTTTCGATGATCAGCATCAGCATTGCGAAGGCGCAGCCCAGGTCGTGCCCACTGCACGGGTGCCCCACCGGGACGATGAAACGAAAACGGCCTGATCAACAGGCCGTTTTATTATTTCGGGGTGGTACCGCTGGTCAATCGTCGCGGCGCTGCTTCTCCAGCCGCTCGTGCTTTTCCTGGGCTTCCACGGTAAGCGTGGCGATTGGCCTTGCTTCCAGCCGGAACAACCCGATCTCTTCACCGGTATCATCGCAATACCCGTAACTGCCGTCGGCAACCCGGGAAAGCGCCGCATCGATCTTGTTAACCAGCTTGCGGTAACGGTCGCGAGTACGCAGTTCCAGCGCGGCGTCGGTTTCCAGCGAAGCGCGATCATTGATATCGGGTTCCTGCCAGTTCTCTTCTTTCAGATGTGAAATAGTATTTTCCGATTCCTGCAACAGCTCAGCCCGCCAGGACAGCAGTTTCTGGCGAAAGTACTCGAGCTGCGTCGGTGACATGTAATCTTCTTTGGGGGAAGGCTTGTAGCCCTCGGGTAATTCTACTGTCATTGATTCGCTCTCCAGTGATAACCCGTAACAATAAAAGGCGGGGAGTATAGGGACGTTTATTCAGTTCAGCAAGTCGCCAGAGGACTTTTTATTAGCCAGTTTGATTTCTACCGAAATGTGATCCATTTTCATGGGATTTTCGGCTGCTCAGCGGCCTGACCAGACGTTTTCCTGCGTACCGGACCAGCCGGCCCTGGATCAGCAAGAATTGCATGCGCTTTATTGTTTTATCGCTATAATCATAGACTTATCCGCTAAATGTAAAGCAACCTCAAACCAGGATCCCATGTTCCTCTTACGCCTGATAATTTTACTCGCTCTCGTGCTGACGCTGCTGTGGCTGGTAAAGCGCCTGTTCAGCGGAGATCCAGACGCGGAACAACTGGAGTCGTCCAAATCCGAAAACATGCGTCAATGCAGGTATTGCGGCGTGCACGTACCCGAATCATCGGTGATATCAGTCAACGACCAACCCTATTGCTGCCAGGAACATGCAGAGCTTGATCAGCAGTAATCCGCTCGCGCGCGGTTACCGGCCACGTTCGACCAACTGGACCTCGGTTCGGCTGCTGAACGTCTATCGCCTCGGGTTGGCGGCTATATTTTTTGCGCAAAGCTTTGTCAGCCCCTCCCCTCTGCTGAACATCGTCTATCTCTCACTGTATTCCTGGACCAGCTTCGCCTTCCTGCTGCTGGCCATGATCTGGATCGTAGCGGCCTGGATCGAGAGGCGTGGTTTTCAGAACCAGGTTACGCTGCAAATCTATAGCGATACCATCATGATTATCCTGCTGATGCATGCCTGCGGCGGTATTTCCAGCGGTCTTGGCATGCTGCTGATCATCTCGGTGGCGGTGTCGAGTCTGCTGACCGAGCAGGCGCTCGCTATACTGTTTGCCTCGCTGGCGTCGCTCGGATTGCTGGCCGAACACATCTACTCGGTAATCAACCTGCCCGGCTATACCGGGACCTCGACCCAGGTGGGTATTCTTGGCGCGAGTCTAATCGCCACGGCAATCGTGACGCATAACCTGATGACGCGGATTCGCAGCAGCGAGCAGTTGATTCAGCAACGCGAACGCGATGTTGCATTATTGTCGGCACTGAACCAGGAAATTATCGAGAACCTGCAGGCAGGGGTTATCGTGCTCAGCCGTAACGACCGGATCCGACACATCAACCAGGCCGCACTGGACATGTTGCATCTGGCAAACATCAAATCGATTTCACTGGAAAAGGATTGTCCCGGCGTGCTGGCCGCACTGGAGGCCTGGCGTAACAATTCAGGAGATGCGTCGGGCTCGCTGCCACCCGAGGCGGGGATGGCCAATATTCAGATCAGCTTTCGCGAACTGCAAAGCGAGGGCCAGCCCAATACGATGGTATTTCTCAACGACGTATCGTCGATTCGCGATAGCATGCAACAAGCCAAGCTGGCCTCCTTAGGTCACCTGACCGCGAGTATCGCGCATGAAATCAGGAACCCGCTGGGAGCGATCTCTTACGCGGCCGAGTTGCTCAACGAGAACGAGGAACTTGCCGAGACGGACGAGCGCATGATCGAAATCATCAACCTGCACACGTTGCGCATCAATAACATCATCGAAGATATCCTGAAGATCTCGCGCAGCAGCCCGACCGCCAAGGAGCAAATCGACCTCGAAACCTGGCTGCCCGGCTTTATCGATGATTTCTGTCAATCCGGACTGGCTCGACCTGAATCATTCGAACTCGAAATGGAAGTGGGGCATCCGGTACTGCTGTTCGACGCCGGCCACCTGGCGCAAATTCTGACCAACCTGTGCACCAACGCGGTGGTTCACGGTGACAACGATGACCCGATTACGATTAGGGTCTTCGCCACCGAGGCTTATCCCCTTTGTATCGAGGTTGCCGACCGGGGACCCGGCGTCGACGCCGAAATCCTGGACCAGATTTTCGAACCTTTTTACACCACCAGTCACGAGGGATCCGGTCTCGGACTGTACATCTGCGGGCAACTATGCGAACTCAATAATGCGTTTATCACCGCCAGGACAAACCGGTTTAACGGCACCAGTTTCATACTGCAGATGACCTCGCTCGCGATGGGAGCGGAAGCTGGGATGGATCAATGACCAGGCAACGCGTTTTAATCGTCGATGACGAACCCGATATCCGGGAATTACTGGAAATTACGCTGCTGCGCATGGGGCTCGAGACGCGCAGCGCCGAAGACTACAGCAACGCTACACGAATACTGCACGACGAATCCTTCGACCTTTGCCTGACGGATATGAAATTGCCGGATGGCGATGGCATCGCGCTGGTCGAATATATTCAACAGCACTGCCCGAACACGCCGACCGCGGTCATTACCGCGCATGGCAGCATCGATCTTGCAATCAAGGCAATGAAATGCGGTGCGTTCGACTTCGTCTCCAAACCGGTGTCGCTGGAAACCCTGCGCAATCTCGTCGACAAGGCGCTGACCCTGCCCAGCTCGCCCCAGCTTGCCGGCGATCCGGCGGATACAAAGTACCAGATCATCGGCGATTCGGCCGTGATGGAGGAGCTCAAGCGCTCGATCGCAAAATTCGCCCGTAGCCAGGCACCGGTGTTTATTAGCGGCGCCTCGGGCACCGGCAAGGAACTGGTGGCGCGGCAGATACACCTGCAGGGCTCGCGCTCCGGCGCGGCATTTATCGCCGTTAACTGCGGCGCGATACCTTCTGAATTGATGGAAAGCGAATTTTTCGGGCACCTGAAAGGTAGCTTTACCGGTGCCACCAGCGACAACGAGGGATTGTTCAAGGCAGCCAACGGCGGCACGCTGTTTCTCGACGAGATCGCCGATTTGCCGCTGGCGATGCAGGTCAAGCTGCTGCGCGTGATCCAGGAAAAATCGATCCGCGCGGTCGGTGCGCAGCAGGAAGAGCCCATCGACGTCCGCATTATCAGCGCCTCGCACAAGAATATCGACACGATGGTGGCCGACGGCAGTTTTCGCCAGGATTTATACTACCGAGTCAACGTCATCGGTATCATCGTACCCACCTTGTCGGAGCGGACCGAGGATATCGCACAACTCGCCGACTACCTGATTCAGAAGCATAACTTCCTCAACCGCAGCAACATTACCATCAACGACGCAGCCGTGGCCGCGCTGAACGCCTACCCGTTTCCAGGCAACGTGCGTGAACTGGAAAACATTCTCGAGCGCGCATTGGCGCTGTGCGAGAACGAATCCATCGAGGTCGATGACCTGCAGCTACCGGAGGTTGCCACGGAAAACAACGGCAAAACGCCCAGCCTGGGGGAAATGACGCAGAATCTGGAGAAAGCACAAATAATCAGCGCACTCGAGGACAACCGCTGGAACCAATCCGCAACCGCGCGTGCGCTGGGACTGACTTTACGCCAGTTGCGCTATCGCATCGACAAGCTGCAGCTGAAAAACGACTGAACCGGGCAGAATCCCGGTAAATATCTGACATTCCGTGTAAAAACTTGACAATTTTGTCAAACATTTGCTCCCGGGCACCTTACTGCTCAAGATCCAATAATCGCAAGTTATTGTTTTTAATAGCTTTTATAAAAAATAGCAGAGTTGGCATCACGATTGCATCCTGTTACAGCATGAAACGGCATAAGTCGATTTCAAAATTGAATTTAATTTTTTGAAAAGAGGAAACTCAAAATGAAAAAAGTACAAGCTGGTTTTACATTGATCGAATTGATGATCGTAGTTGCAATCATCGGTATTCTGGCCGCGGTTGCGCTGCCTGCTTACCAGGATTACACGGTACGTGCCAAGGTTTCAGAAGGCGCCATCGCTGCCAGTGCCATCAAAGTAGGCGTTACAGAAATGTTCGCTAACAGTGGTATGGCCGGTGTAGCCGCTTATGCCCTTGAAGTAGCAGCTGCCAGTGCGGCGGGTGAACTGCAAACTGACAAGATTTCTGCAGTCGGTGTTACCGGTGGTAGTGGATTAATCACAATCACTATGGGTAACATCCCACAGCTGGCTGCGACCAACCAGCTGATGTTCGCCCCGTTTATTAACAACCTCGCTATCTCTGATGCTAACGCGACTGGTAGTGTCGTTTGGCGCTGCACCAACGCAGATGCAGGTACTACTATCCCGGTTCAGTTCCTGCCGGCTGAATGTAGAATCTAATATCTACATCGTCATTCGAATTTCTGAATGATAACGAGGGGGTAAGACCCAAAGGTCTTACCCCCTTTTTTTTATTATTGAACCCCCCGATTAGTTTCTGTTGAGCCCTGTATTTGGGGTGCCGCAGTCAGCGGCGTGTCGAGTCTAGGACACTCATGGTGGTACTCAAAGAAGTCGGCACCATTCTCCTTGCACCGCCTGCTCAGGTATCAAAAGATATATGGCCAAGTAATCACTTTGAATCCCGCTAATCAGACATCGGTGTCGCAGGCCTCGACAAGGGCCGGTACAGGGGTAAAAAGCTATTGATAAACTGATTTAATCTTGCCTAATAAGCGTCTGATTTCATACGAAATACTTCTCAGACAAAATTTCCAAACTTTGGCCATTATTGTGCTTTAATTAGGGAACAGATTTATCAAAAATATCGTGAAACTATAATATACTTTAAGTTTGGTGAAACATTCCGAATCTCGCTAATTCAAAGAGTGCCTAATGTCCGCAACTAACGTAAATTTGACCGGCATCGCCCGCAAGATGGTCATGGAAAACCATCTGGACGAGGCGGCAGCGCTTGAGGCAGTCGAGAAGGCCAACAAGGAAGGCATTCAGCTCACAAGCTACCTGGTTAACAATAAAATCGTTCCTGCTTCCGTTATTGCGATGATTTCATCGCAGGAGTTCGGCCTGCCGGTATTCGATCTCGACGTCATGGATACCGAGATGGCGGCATTCGGAATTATCGAAGAAAAGTTGATAACCAAGCTCAACGCCGTGCCGCTGTTCAAGCGCGGCAACCGTCTGTTCGTCGCCATATCCAGCCCGACCAATACCCAGGCGCTGGATGAGATCAAGTTTGCCACCGGCCTCTCGACCGAGGCGATCCTGGTGCAGGATACCCAGCTGGCAGAGTTCATCGATAAAGCCGCCAGCGCCATGGATACCGGAATGGACGAAATGCTCGACGACGATCTCGAAAACCTCGATATCGGCGCCGAGGAAGACGACGATTCCGGCCCGACCAAGGACGAGGCTGACGATGCACCGGTCGTTAAGTACGTCAACAAGATTCTGCTCGATGCGATCAACAAGGGCGCCTCCGATATCCATTTCGAGCCCTACGAAAAACGCTATCGAGTACGCTACCGTATCGACGGCATCCTGTCGGAAGTCGCCTCGCCACCGATCAACATCGCCGCCAAACTGACCGCTCGCGTCAAGGTCATGTCGCGCATGGACATATCCGAGCGACGCGTGCCGCAGGACGGCCGCATCAAGCTGAAGTTATCGAAGAAGCGAGCCATCGACTTTCGTGTCAACACCTGCCCGACATTGTTCGGCGAGAAAGTGGTGCTGCGTATCCTCGATCCGTCCAGCGCCCAGCTCGGTATCGATGCATTGGGTTACGAGCCGGAACAAAAAGAGCTTTACATGAAAGCGCTGGCCAATCCCTACGGCATGATCCTGGTTACCGGCCCGACCGGTAGCGGTAAAACCGTCTCGCTGTATACCGGGTTGAACATTCTTAACGTGCCGGAAACCAATATTTCGACCGCGGAAGACCCGGCTGAAATAAATCTCGAGGGAATCAACCAGGTAAACGTCAACGACAAGGTCGGGCTGACCTTCGCCGAGGCCCTGAAGGCCTTTCTGCGGCAGGACCCGGACGTCATCATGGTAGGTGAGATACGTGATCTCGAAACCGCGAGTATCGCGATCAAGGCCGCGCAAACCGGCCACCTGGTCATGTCGACCCTGCACACCAACGACGGTCCGCAAACCCTGACCCGACTGATGAACATGGGCGTGCCGGCATTCAACATCGCCACTTCGGTAACGCTGATTATTGCCCAGCGCCTGGGCCGACGCCTGTGCGGCGATTGCAAGACACCGGACGATATACCCAAGGAAGTGTTGCTCAAGGAAGGCTTCACCAAGCAGGACCTGGCCGAGGATTTCAAGATTTACAAGGCCGTGGGTTGCGACAAATGCACCGGCGGCTACAAGGGCCGGGTCGGTATCTACCAGGTAATGGGTATTTCCGAGGAAATGGGCCGCCTGATCATGGGTGGCGCCAACTCGATCGATATTGCCGACCAGGCACGCAAGGAAGGGGTCGACGATTTGCGTCGCTCCGCATTGAAGAAAGTCAAACAGGGCCTGATCAGCCTCGAAGAAGCAAACCGAGTAACTAAGGACTAAACCATGGCAGCGAAAGCAGCAACGGCTGAAAAAATAGAATTTCTCTACGAAGGCACCAATCGTGGGGGCTCGAAGGTTAAGGGAGAAATATTCGCGCTTAACGATGCGCTGGCCAAGAACGAACTGCGCAAGCAGGGCATTAACCCGCTCAAGGTCAAGAAAAAGCCGAAAGCGCTGTTTGGTGGTGCCCAGAAAATTACACCCTCCGATATCTCGATATTTGCACGCCAGATGGCAACCATGATGTCGGCGGGCGTACCGCTGGTACAATCCTTCGAAATCATCGCCCAGGGTAGCGACAACCAGTCGATGCAAAAACTCATCATGGGCATCAAGAACGAGGTCGAGGGCGGTGTCGGGCTGGCGGAAGCACTGTCCAAGGAGCCACTTTACTTCGATCCGCTGTTCATCAACCTGGTCAACGCCGGCGAACAATCGGGTGCGCTCGAAACCATGCTGGACAAGCTGGCGACCTACAAGGAGAAAGTCGAAGCCCTGAAGGCCAAGGTGAAAAAGGCGCTGTTTTACCCGATAGCGGTTTTGATCGTCGCGTTCGTGGTAACCGTTATTCTGCTGGTATTCGTCGTACCCCAGTTCGAGGAACTGTTCAACTCGTTCGGCGCCGATCTGCCGGCACTGACCCGGTTCGTCATCGATCTGTCAGAGTTCATGCAAGACTGGTGGTGGGTGATTGCAGGTGGTATCGCCGGCGGGGTCTACGTGTTTTTCAGGATCAAGAAGACTTCCCCGAAGTTACAGGAATCCTGGGACCGGATGGCGTTAAAAGCGCCGGTGGTCGGGGAAATCGCGACCAAGTCCGCGATCGCCCGCTTCGCGCGCACGCTGGAAACCATGTCGGCGGCCGGTGTGCCGCTGGTCGAGGCGATGGAATCGGTGGCCGGTGCTACCGGCAACATCATTTATCACAACGCGAGCCTGAAGATCAGGGACGAGGTTTCCCAGGGTACGCAACTACAGACCTCGATGCGCAATACCGGGTTGTTTCCCAATATGGCGATCCAGATGGTTTCGATCGGTGAGGAAGCCGGTTCGCTCGATGCCATGCTGGCAAAGGTCGCGGATTTTTACGAGGCCGAGGTCGACAACGCGGTTGACGCTTTAACCTCGCTGCTGGAACCGATCATCATGGCTGTTCTCGGCGTACTCGTCGGCGGCCTGATCGTGGCGATGTACCTGCCGATCTTCAAACTGGGTGCCGTGGTCTAAGGTACAGCTGCTTGTTCGATCCCTTTATCTCTCTGTTCGAACAGCAGCCGGTTGTCTATCTCGCCACCCTGTTCGTTTTCGGGGCCGCGGTCGGCAGTTTTCTGAACGTCGTAATTTACCGCCTGCCGGTCATGATGCAGCGCGAATGGCGCCATGACTGCCTCGAGTTTCTCGAGCAACCGGCCGAAGCCGGGAGCGAAAAGTTCAACCTCAGCACCCCCCGCTCGCGTTGCGGGCAGTGCGGCCATCAAATCACGGTACTCGAAAACATACCGATTGTTAGCTACCTGGTTTTGGGCGGCAAATGCTCCAGCTGCAACACCCGTATATCGCTGCAGTACCCGCTGGTGGAGCTGTTCACCGCGCTGGTTTCGGTGGTCGTTGGCTGGCATTTCGGCGTCAGCCTGCAGGCGCTTGCAGCCCTGTTTTTAAGCTGGTGCCTGATCGCCGCCAGCGGTATCGATATCGGACATAAACTGTTACCCGACAGCATCACCCTGCCCCTGCTGTGGCTCGGTATCCTGCTGTCCCTGTTCAACGTGTTCGTCGATCTCGAATCCAGCGTGATGGGCGCGATGGCAGGCTATATGAGCTTATGGAGCGTGTATATCCTGTTCAAGCTGGTAACCGGCAAGGAAGGCATGGGGCACGGCGATTTCAAGCTGCTTGCGATGCTTGGCGCATGGCTTGGCTGGAAGCCGCTGTTCGTGGTTATCCTGACCTCTTCCCTGGTTGGCGCTTTCATCGGTATCGGCATGATCCTGCTGAAAATGACCGAGCGCGGCACCCAGATTCCTTTTGGCCCCTATCTCGCCGCGGCGGGCTGGATGACCCTGCTGTGGGGTAATGAGCTGATGCAGTTTTACTATTCACTTTTCGGTTTATAGCCAGTCGTTAATGCCATGTTTGCAGTCGGATTAACAGGGGGCATCGCGTCGGGTAAAACCACGATCAGCAACCTGTTTACCAGGCTCGAGGTTCCCGTGGTCGATACCGACGTTATCAGCCGTAAATTGCTGGAGCCGGGTGAACTTGCCTTTGATCAGGTCTGCGCACATTTTGGCGATCGTATAATCAAATCCGATGGAGCAATCGATCGTAGCCGGTTACGCGAAATCGTTTTTAGTCAGCGTGACGAGAAATCCTGGCTAGAGACCATGCTGCATCCCTTGATCTTTCAACGCAGTCATGATGCGATTGCCGCTTACTCGACCGCGAACTATGTCCTGGTCGTAATACCGCTGCTGTTCGAAACCAATTTTCAATCACTGGTCGACCGGATTCTGGTGGTTGACTGCCCGGCGGAGCAACAAATCGAGCGCCTGATCAAGCGAGACCATATCGATGAGGCGCTGGCACGCAAAATGCTGGCACAGCAGTTGTCCAACGACGAGCGAATAGCACGGGCTCACGATATCATCGATAATCGATCCATAGACGCCGACCTTGAGTCCCAGGTCGAATCGTTGCACCAGCTTTACTTGCAGATGTCGAGTCAATGAAAATAGGTCAGGCTCGCATTCGTAGCGTCGACATTAACCTATTGTTTTCGGCTATACTTTAAGGGTTTTGCATTACTTCACGAGCGATGTCGGGCAGATACCAAACATTCGAGCAGCCATTAAACGAACGCATCCGTATGTGTTTGCGAGTCGAAACCCTGATGAAACGCTTTCATTACTTCGAAGCGTTGAAAGGCGACTGGAGCGCTTATAGCGCACTGCTGACCATTCTCGAGCTTACCTCGTTGCTGGAACGTGGGGATCTCAAGCAGGAGCTTATGAAGGAGCTGGAGCGCCAGCACGGTGCGCTCAAAGCGCTAAGCAAGCATCAGGAAATCGATCACTCGAAGCTCGACATCATACTGAGTAAGCAGAAGGATGCGCTGGAACGACTGCATCGTCTCGATGGCAAACTGGGCGAGCATTTAAAACGTGACGATTTCTTGCTGGGCATCAAACAGCGTACCTCGATACCCGGCGGCTCCTGCGATTTCGATCTGCCACAGCTGCGTTTCTGGCTGAACCGGGAGCACGAGGAGCGGGTTGCCAACCTGCAGGAATGGGTCGAGCCCTACTGTCGGCTGGAGGAAGTAATCGAATTGGTCCTGAAAACCATTCGCGACAGCGCCGCTTCCAGGCCGGTGGTCGCGGATAAGGGATTTTACCAAAAGCCTCTGGATACCAAGCAATCGACCCAGTTGATTCGCATCGGTATCGCTGCAGACGAACTGATATACCCGGAGATCAGCGCCGGCAAGCACCGCTACTCGGTCAGGTTCATGCGCGTGAATTCGATTACCGCGGTTCCAACCCAGGTCAAGGAAGACGTCGAGTTCCTGCTTTCGCGCTGTACTTTATAGCGTCAAGAATCGGTATATCTGCCGGCGGGAAGCGGTAGCAATCTATTTCGTTCGAACCAATCCAGGCGACAGGCTGCTGTTCCCTGGCTTCGACTTCGCCCCGGTAATCATCAACGACCCAGGTATCGAGTAAAATATTGCGCTCCGGATAACGAAAGTAAACCCTCATGTAAGGGGATGCCGCGATCACCCGAATGCTGATTTCCTCGGTAATCTCACGCTGCAAAGCTTGCCAGGCGGTCTCTCCAGGTTCCAGTTTACCGCCGGGTAGTTCCCAATAGTCTTCGAGATGTTTGCCCTTTTGACGTTGCGCTATCAGAAACCGGTCAGGCTGAAGCTGGTTCCAGATTATCGCGGCAACAACATGGATATGATCTTCATCGATGGAAACCGGATTGACGATGGGATTCGGCGTCATTTCAAGCTAATCGCAATTCGACAGGCCTTACGCCTTTCCAGCTAACTGCGGTATTCCGCATTTATTTTTACGTAGTCGTAAGACAGGTCCGAGGTCCAGACACGGGCCCTCGCATCCCCCAGGTTCAGGTTAACCCGGATGGTGATTTCCGAGCGCGACATTTCTGCCTGCCCCAGTGCTTCGCTATACTCAGGGTCGGGTAATCCCTGGTGCAGCAGGCGCACCGCGCCAAGGTAAAGATCGACATGTTCGGGGTCTATTTGCGATAACGGCGCGCGGCCGATAGCCATAATGAATCGTCCCCAATTCGGATCCGATGCAAAGAGCGCAGTTTTTACCAAAGGCGACTCCGCGATGGTAAACGCGACACTGCGCGCGTCGCTCTCGGTTGCAGCACCCTCGACGTTGACCTCGACGAACTTGGTAGCGCCCTCGGCATCTCGAATAATCGCCTGCGCGAGTTTTTCGAATACCAGTTGCAGGGCCTGGCAGAATTCCTCCTGGCCTCGATTCACGTTTACGGCGGAAGCGCCGGTGGCGATCAATACGCAGGAATCGTTGGTCGAGGTATCGCCGTCGACGGTTATTGAATTGAAACTGCCTGTAACCATCTGCCCAAGCATTTGCGACAGTTCGCCTTGCTCGATAACGGCGTCGGTTGCGATGTAACTGAGCATCGTCGCCATATCCGGCTTGATCATGCCCGAACCTTTCGCCATACCCGTTATGAAAACGGCTTTATCGTCGATTTCGAGCTGGACGCTAACTGCCTTGGGTAGCGTATCGGTTGTCATGATACCCTGCGCGGCCTCGAGCCAGTTGTCGGCATCGAGCCGGGCAAGCAGTTCGGGAATCGCTTTCTTTATTGGCGTGACCGGCAACCGTTCGGCAATCACCCCGGTTGAAAAAGGCAATACCTGATCGCGATCCACGCCCGTGGCTTCGGCAAGGGCTTCGCAGCATGCGATCGCATCACGCAGTCCCGCAGCGCCGGTACCCGCATTGGCGTTGCCGGAGTTTATCAACAGGAAACGAGCATCTGAATCCAGCGACAGGTGTTGTTGGCACAGCTGTACCGGGGCCGCACTGAAATGGCTCTGGGTAAACACGCCAGCCAGGCTCGCTCCTGGCGCAATTTCGATCAAGGTCAGGTCTTTTGCAGTGCTGTCGTTCTTGATTCCACTATGCATTGCCGCGAGGCGGAGGCCCCTGACCGGGTAGAGATTCTGAGGGGTCTGTAAACCTACGGCCACGGACTAACCTAGAGTTTACCGTGGCACTGCTTGAATTTTTTGCCCGAGCCGCACCAGCAGGGTTCGTTGCGACCCATCTTGCGCTCCTTGCGCACGAAGGGCTGCGCTGAATCTTCAGCCGGCTGCTGTTCTTCCAGCGGGTTTAACGCGCTGGCATGTTCCATCTTGATTGCCTGCTCCGGCTGATGGCTTTGTTCCAGCGCCTCGACCTGCTCCTCGCCGCGAATCTGCACGCGGGTCATAGCCTGCACAGCCTCGTAGTTTATGCCGTCGAGCATGCTGGTAAACATCTCGAAAGATTCGCGCTTGTACTCCTGGACCGGATTCTTTTGCGCATAACCGCGCAACCCGATACCCTGGCGCAGGTAATCCATCGCGGCCAGGTGTTCCTTCCAGTGACGATCGAGGATCATCAACGTGATCTCTTTCTCCACACGAGCAATCAGTTCCTCACCGAGCATTTCAGTCTTGGCCTGATAGGCCTGTTCGAAATGCTCGATAACTCGATCGAGGATTTCTTCATCGGTGATCTGCTCTTCCCGCTCGAGCCAGTCGTTAATCGATAACTCGGTGCCGAACTCGTTGGCCAGCGTCAGCTCCAGGCCTTCAATATCCCATTGTTCGTCCAGCGAATTGACCGGCACATGGGCACGGAACACGCCTTGAAGCACATCCTTGCGCATATTGCCGATTGCCTCGGAAATACTCTCGCTATGCAGTAAATCGTTTCTTTGCTGGTAGATAACCTTGCGCTGATCGTTGGCCACATCGTCGTACTGCAGCAACTGCTTGCGGATATCGAAGTTATGGGCTTCAACCTTGCGCTGCGCATTTTCGATCGCGCGGCTAACCCAGGGATGCTCGATGGCCTCGCCCTCTTCCATGCCCAGCTTTTGCATCAGTCCCGCCACCTTTTCGGAGGCGAAGATACGCATCAGGCTGTCTTCCATCGACAGGTAAAAACGTGACGAGCCGGGATCGCCCTGGCGTCCGGAACGCCCGCGCAACTGGTTGTCGATACGCCGTGATTCATGACGCTCGGTGCCGATGATATGCAGCCCTCCGGCCTCGATGACCTTGTCGTGTCGCTGCTGCCACTCGTCGGTCAGGGTTTGTCGCTGCGCCGTCTGGTCTTCGGGTATCTCCTTTAAATCGACTTCGTAATTACCACCGAGCACGATATCGGTACCGCGGCCGGCCATGTTGGTAGCGATGGTTACCGTGCCGGGAATACCGGCGTCGGCGATGATCCTGGCCTCGCGCTCGTGCTGCTTGGCGTTGAGAATCTGGTGTTTGATCTTGACCTTGTCGAGCAAGCCCGACAGGTGCTCCGAGGTTTCCACCGACGTGGTTCCGACCAGTACCGGTTGACCGCGTTGCACGCAGTCACGAATGTCGTCGATGATTGCCTCGAACTTTTCCCCTGTCGTCAGGTAGATCAGGTCACCCATATCCTCGCGAATCATCGGTCGATTGGTCGGCACCACGACGACTTCGAGGCCGTAGATCTGTTGAAACTCGAAAGCCTCGGTATCGGCAGTACCCGTCATGCCGGCGAGTTTGTTGTAAAGCCTGAAGTAATTCTGAAAGGTGATCGAGGCGATAGTTTGGTTTTCGTGCTGAATGCTAACGCCTTCCTTGGCCTCGATCGCCTGGTGCAGACCCTCGGACCAGCGCCTGCCCGGCATGGTACGACCGGTAAATTCGTCAACGATGACAATGCTGCCGTCCTGCACGATATAGTCTACATCGCGGTTGTAGATTGCATGTGCCCTGAGGCCCGCGGTCAGGTGGTGCACCAGGGCTATATTGGCGGCGTCGTATAGACTTTCGCCTTCGTTCAGCAGGCCTGCCGCAACCATTAACCGCTCGGCAGTGTCATGTCCCGATTCTGTCAGAAAGGCCTGCTTGGATTTTTCGTCGACGCTGTAGTCCCCGGGGCCGTCTTCGGTCTCGACCCGCGTCAACTTCGGGATAATGCTGTTGATACGAGTGTATAAATCGGAGCTGTCGCTGGCCTGACCGGAAATAATCAGCGGTGTGCGCGCTTCGTCGATCAGGATCGAGTCGACCTCGTCGACAATGGCATAGTTAAGTTCGCGCTGCACCCGCTCGTCGAGCGTGAAGCAGAGGTTATCGTGCATGTAGTCGAAACCGAACTGGTTATTGGTGCCATAGGTGATGTCTGCCAGGTATGACGCGCGTTTAGTGTCATAGTCCATCGTGCTCAACACCACGCCAACGCTCAAGCCAAGAAAATTGTATATCTGGCCCATCCATTCGGCGTCACGTTCGGCCAGGTAATCGTTGACGGTGACGATATGTACGCCCTTACCGCTGATTGCATTGAGATAGGCCGGCAGGGTAGCCACCAGGGTCTTGCCTTCACCGGTGCGCATCTCGGTGATCTGATTATTGTGCAGGATCATCCCGCCGATAAGCTGAACATCGTAATGGCGCAGGCCCAGTGCGCGCACCGAGGCTTCCCGGCATACGGCAAAGGCTTCGTCGAGTAATTGCTCGAGCGTCTCGCCAGCGGCAAAGCGTTTCCGGAATTCCTCGGTTTTCTCAGCTAATTGCGCATCTTCGAGCGCCTGTAACTCGGGCTCAAACTGGTTGATGCGGGAAACACGCTGCTTGAGTTTCTTGACGATTCGGTCATTACGAGTGCCGAACACGGTTTTTATGGCTTTGGACAACATCGTACGACTGCTTTAACAGAACTGTTATCAGAGGTGGAGTTTACTTGAAAGGTTTCAAGCGGGCAGCTGAAATAAACGTCGCCTCGATCAATTCGTAGCGCGGATAAATCGTACAGGATTCATCTGGCGTCCGTTCTTCAGCACTTCGAAGTGCACGTGGGGACCCGTAGAACGGCCTGATGAGCCAATTTCAGCGATTTGAAAACCTTTCTCGACTGTATCACCCACCGATACCAGCAGGCGAGAATTATGCGCATAGCGTGTTGTATAACCGTTACCGTGCGCAATGTCGATAACGCTGCCGTAACCGTAGCGCTTGCCGGCGTAGGTAACCACGCCCTTGGCAACTGCAATGACCTGCCCGCCCAGTTTTCCGGCAAAATCGATACCTTTATGCATCTCTCGCCGCCCTGAAAGCGGGTGGGTGCGCATGCCGTAATAGGACGAAATCCAGCCCTTGGTGATCGGACGGCCGCTGGGCTGAACTTCCTTTTGCAGGTTTTCGTCCAGCACCAGGTTTTCCAACACCACGAGCTGATTTTCCCGGTTTTCAAGTTCGAAGCTCAACTGCTCGATTGCCTGAGATAATTCGTCGGGTGCCAGTCCCTTGTTGGTGATGGTTTCAGGCCCACCGAGGGCGGGGGTCAGATCGAAATCGAACTCGGCCTTGTCGATGCTGGCCATGTGCACCAGTTTACGCCCCAGGGCGTCGAGTCGCATCACGTGCGCCTGCAGCAGACCGATACGCGACGACAATGCGTCGATATTGGCGTCGGCCTCTTCGCGGATATGTTTGAGTTGTACCTGTTGACGATGAACATCTGCCTGCCATTCGTCGATCAGGGCCTGGTTGTCCTGGCTTGGGTTCATGCTGTAACCGACGTAAACGGAACCCGACACTAGCAGGCCGAGCATTACCGTCATCACAAGCAAATGCAGCGGCTTCTTAAGATTAAGTCCGCAGATTTGGCCTCGATTTGATGACAGAAACAGTATATTCACGGGTCACCTATATCGCTGCTTCCACGGGCTGCGCGTAGGATATCGGCGCGGTCGAGGCGTCTTCGAATGTCACCTCTTCCCAGGCGTCGGTATCGGCCAGCAGGGCCAGCAACAGTCGATTATTAAGAGCATGTCCCGACTTGTAGCCAGAAAAGGCGCCGATGAGACTGTGACCGAGCAGATATAAATCTCCAATCGAATCCAGGATCTTGTGCTTGACGAACTCGTTGTCGTAACGCAGGCCGTCCTCGTTCAATACCCGGTAATCGTCGAGCACGATGGCATTGTCCTGGCTACCGCCGAGCGCAAGATTATTGGCTCGCAGATACTCGATGTCCTTTTGAAAACCGAAGGTGCGGGCACGGCTAACTTCCTTGACAAACGAAGTGGTGGAAAAATTGATGTGACAGGTTTGCTTTTGCCTGGTGAACAAAGGGTGATCGAAATCGATTTCGAAACTGACCTTGAAACCATTGAAAGGCTGGAATTCCACCCACTTGTCGCCTTCTTCGACACGCACGGTCTTTTTAATCTTGATGAATTTCTTGGCCTGGTTCTGCTCGACGATTCCAGCAGACTGAATCAGGAAGACAAAAGGTCCGGAGCTACCGTCCATAATCGGCACTTCGTCGGCACTGAGATCGATATAGGCGTTATCGATACCGAGACCCGCGATTGCTGACAGCAGGTGTTCGACTGTAGAAATACGGACACCGTCTTCCACCAGCGTGGTCGACAAATTGGTATCACCGACTTTTTCGGGACGAGCCAGGATTTCGACCGGCTCATCCAGGTCGATGCGGCGAAAACGGATACCGGAATCGATCGGTGCTGGCCGCAGTGTTAGATACACTTTTTTACCTGTATGCAAACCCACACCCATGGCGCGAATGACATTTTTCAACGTGCGCTGTTTAATCAAGACCGCTTCCCAAAAAACATGAAAAAATTCAGATAGTTAGCGCTGATCGCTCTTATACCGCCAACCGACCAGCAATGATGGCTGATTTCCGCCTGAAAATCAATCCAATTCAATAGAATGCCCTAATAAATGCCTGAAATCTCAGAAACTTTCTATACCCTTGAAGCTAGCACAAATTGGCAAAAATGCATCAAACTTCACCATGATTTTGCCTAATTTTCGACTTTTGCAGCTCAAGGATATAAGAGTGTAGTAGATTTTCAGCCTCTTCGTGAATATCCCTAAAGCAACATCTGCAGAGATCCTCCTGTTTTGCCACCACTTCTAGAATCACCCGGAAAACCTTGCCTTCACCGGGTAACCGAATTTTTGCCGCATAACGGCTGCCGACCTCGAACCTGTCTGCGCGAAACGCGATGCCGGTGCCGCTGATATTGAGCGCATTGAAGTCCTCGTCCTTGATCGAAATGATTACGGGACGATCGCTGTCTGGCGCGATTCGATAGGCCGCCCGATTATCGCTGTGACGCGAATCGAGAGCGACCTCAATTGTCTTTTTGTTTTTCCAGAACAAATTCAACTCTCCGATTTCTTGCCCTGTTATCGGTACTATTGTTTTCGACCAGCGGCAAATAATCCGCATAACCGGTGGCCGTCATGCGCTCGGGATCGATGCCCTGCTCGATAAAAAATCGCAACACGGTGGTTGCGCGCACTGCCGATAGCTCCCAGTTGGACGGATAGCGGGCGGTCTGAATATTCTGATCGTCGGTATGCCCACGAATCGCAATTCGATAGTCGGCATAATCGCGGAACATTTGTCCGAGATTGGCGAATATATAGCGGGCACGGTCCTTGAGCTCGGCCTGGCCCGACGCAAACAGATAGCGGCCGTCGATCTGTAGATTGATCTGGTCTCCGTTATAGGTCAGCTCTACGCTATCGGCGATATCCGAATAATCGATCATGCTTTCCATTTCCGAGACCAGGGCTGGTTTTACGGTGTCTATCGGAACCGTACCGGGATTCATGCCCAGCATGTCCTCGACTGCCTGCAACGGCTCCGGGTTTCTGCCTTTGCGTGTGGCGAAATCGATAACACTGATCTGACTGCCATCACCGTCGATCACCTGCACCGACTCGATCAGCTCCTTGTAGGCCTCGTCTTCAAAATCTGCAAGCGTGTAAAGCAAAATGAAAAATACCAGAATCAAGGTCATCATATCGGCAAAGGTTACCACCCAGGCGCTGCCGCCCTCTTCGTCCTCGAACATATTGCTTAGCGAGCTGGCCGACATTAGCTGCGCTCCCTTAGCTTCTGCATCGGCTTGCGCTGCCTGGCCGGCACGAAGGAAGATAATTTCTCGTATACCGAGAGTGGATTATTGTCCTGCAGGATACTGACCGCACCCTGAAAGATTATTTCGAAGTTCATTACCTCGGCCAGGGTCCGCGATCGCAGTTTACCGGCGATAGGCAGAAATATCGCGGTCGATAACAGGGTGCCGTAAAAAGTGGTCAGCAATGCAATCGCCATCGCCGGACCGAGGTTATCCGGACTCGCCAGCAGCGACAGCATCTGGATCAAACCGATCAGCGTACCGAGCATACCGAAGGACGGCGCGTACATCGCCATCTTGCGAAACACATCCTGCACGATGTAATGGCGCATTTGCATTGATTCGATTTCGGTGCGCATCGCACTGCGCAGCGTCTCCTCGTCGGCCGCGTCGGCGATCAAAGTGCATACGCGTTTCAGGAAGGGCGAGTTGGTTTTAACATCCATCAAACTGAGCAACCCCTTGCGACGGCTGATAGTGCCGAGCTTGATCATGGTATTGATCAATTCCTGCGAATCCTGTTTGGGCGACGAAAACACGAAATAGGCGCTTTTGAAGGCGGTCCAGACGTCCCTGAACTGGAACGTCAACAGGGTTGCCGCCATGGTGCCACCCAGAACAATCATGATTCCCGGCACGTTCATGAAATGGTGCACATCGCCGCCGAGAATAATCGCGGAAACTATAAGTCCAATACCGGAAATGATGCCGATTAACGAGGCAAGATCCATAGTGCTCCCAAATGCGCCGTAACAGAACTGGTGACGCCCCTTAGATCGGCAGCAAAACGGGAATCTTTAAACCTGGCGATCATTTTTCGGTAGCGCTTCGTCAACGCGAGCGGTATCGAGGATGTTTGGCATAAAAGCGTTGGTTTAAGCGAGCTTAAACGGCAGCAACCGGGCCGCTGTGGACCACGGCTCAGGCTTCGGGAACCTGGCTAAAACCGTCGACCAGGCATTGGATCCGCAGCCTCGACGGGCTCAGCAGCGGATGAAGTGTTCGCGGTAATACTTCATTTCATCGATCGACTCGAGAATATCGTCCAGCGCCAGGTGCGCACCCTTCTTGGCAAATCCGGAGATCAGCTCGGGCTTCCACAATCGCGCCAGTTCCTTGAGTGTACTCACATCGAGATTTCGATAGTGAAAAAATGCTTCCAGCTCGGGCATTAGCCGGGCCATGAAACGACGATCCTGGCAGATACTGTTACCGCACATCGGCGATTTACCGGGGGGCACGTAGCGACGCAGAAAATCAAGGGTTTCGCGCTCGGCATCCTCGGTGCTGCTATCGCTCTCCCTGACTCTCTCGGTAAGCCCCGATTTGCCATGATGACTAGTGTTCCACTCATCCATCGCATTCATGATCGACGCCGGATGATGGATGGCGATAACCGGACCCTGTGCCAACAGCTTGAGCCTGGCGTCGGTGACCACGGTCGCAATCTCGATGATCTCATCCGTTTGCGGATCCAGGCCAGTCATTTCGAGATCTATCCAGATCAGGTTGTCATCGTCAATTAACGTCATGTCGTCGGGCTTCATATGAATGCAATATGCGCTAAACTATAGCAAGTTTTTGAGGCCTGGTAGCTTAATGCATTTATTCACCACAGTATTTTTGAGCTTTGTTGTCGCAACCGTGCTGGTTCGCCTGTGGCTAAGTCAGCGCCAGGTCAATCATATCCGCGCGCACTATGCCGAGGTACCCGCCGCTTTCGCCGACAAGATCTCGCTCGAGGACCATCACCGCGCTGCGGACTATAGCTGCACCAAGATACGGCTGGGCCGGGTTACCCTCGCCTGGGAGACGCTGTGGCTGCTGCTGTGGACTATCGGCGGCGGAATTAACCTGATCGACCAGTGGTGGGCGGGTTACGAATACGGTCCGCTAGTTGCCGGCATCGCAGTGATTTTTTCACTGACTCTCATCACATCGATTCTCGATCTGCCGTTTTCGCTTTACCAGACCTTTGTCATCGAAGAACGCTTTGGCTTCAATCAAACGACGCTTAAGACCTGGCTACTCGATCTGGTGAAGACAGCGCTTTTGTTGGTCGTGATCGGGGCGCCACTGGTGGCGGCGATACTGTGGTTGATGAACCAGGCCGGCGCCAACTGGTGGCTCTACGCATGGCTATTGTGGATGAGTTTCAGTCTGGTCATGATCTGGGCCTATCCGGCGTTTATCGCTCCGCTGTTCAACAAGTTCAGTCCGCTACAGGATGCGACGCTGCGTACCCGTATAGAGAACCTGCTGCAGCGCTGCGGTTTCCAGAGCCAGGGCGTATTTGTCGTCGACGGCTCCAGGCGATCATCGCATGGCAACGCCTATTTCACCGGCTTCGGCCGCAACAAGCGTATCGTCTTTTTCGACACCTTGCTGGAGTCGCTGTCGGCAGACGAGGTAGAAGCGGTGCTGGCGCACGAACTCGGGCACTTCAAGCGCAATCACATAAAGAAATCGCTGCTGCTGTCGAGCGCTATTTCCCTGGCTGGATTCGCGTTACTGGCCTGGCTAATGTCTTCCGACTGGTTTTATAGCTCGCTCGGCGTGGAGACCGCATCGACCCACGCCGCACTGATCCTGTTCATGACGATCATGCCGGTATTTACCTATTTCGTTAGCCCGCTGTTCTCGGCACTGTCGCGCAAGCATGAATTCGAAGCGGATGAATTTGCGCATTCCAATAGCGACTACAAGGCGCTGATTTCGGCCCTGGTAAGCCTCTACCGGGAAAACGCCAGCACCCTGACGCCCGATCCTGTCCATTCGATGTTTTACGATTCGCATCCCCCGGCGATGATCCGCATCGACCATCTTGAAGCTATCGCCGCCGGTGAGCCGTCCGGTTAGCACGATTTGCGCCCTGTTACCCCTTTGACCAGCAGGCCTCTTCATGGCAAAGCGCAGGCTTAGCCAGCAGCAGCAGAATCGGATTCAGGCGGCCCAGGACGCCATTTCGGAACACGATGATTACGACCGCGGGCTGGTAGTTTCTCACCAGGGCGGCCAACTCCTGGTCGAACGCGATTCGGCAACAACTATCGAGTGCAAGATCAAGTCCAATCTCGGTACCATCGTTTGCGGCGATCGTGTAGCGATCGAAACCACGGCGCAGCAGCAACATCGAGTCGTCGGGATACTGGAGCGGGATAACCTGTTACAGCGCGTCGACGGTTTCGGTCAGGTCAGATCCGTTGCGGCCAATATCAGCCAGTTGTTCGTATGCCTTGCGGTTTCTCCCGAACCCAACCTTTTCCTGCTCGACCAGTACCTGCTGTCGGCTGAGCAACAGCAGATCGAGGCCTGCATTCTGCTCAACAAGATCGATCTCGCCACAGACAGGGAGGACCCGTACGGACTGCGCCGAATTTATCAGCCGCTGGGATACCGGCAGGTCGATACCAGCGTTGTTTCGGGAGCCGGTATGGAGGAATTTAACGCACTATTGCCGGGCCAGGTATCGGTGCTGAGCGGGGTCTCCGGGGTGGGGAAATCATCGCTAACCAGCTGGCTCCTGCCACAGGAAGAAATCAAGGTCGCGAGCATTTCCGAAGCCAACGAGGAAGGACGGCATACCACCCGCGCCAGTCGCCTGTATCATTTACCCGGCGGCGGTGATTTGATCGACACCCCCGGGGTCAGGGGATTCAGCCCGTTCATCGATGACAAGAGGCCGCTGGCCCTGGGATTCAGGGAAATCAGGGAAATCGGGGAGGGTTGCCGCTTTCACAACTGCCTGCATCGTAATGAACCGAAATGCGCGGTCATCGAGGCGGTCGACTCCGGTATCATCGCAGAATCCCGCTATCAAAATTACCTTAAGATGTTGCAGCAGCTAACGGCTGGTTAGGAAGCCGAAATACCTCGCAACTGCCTGCCGCCAACCAGGTGCAGGTGCAGGTGGAACACTTCCTGGCAACCGTGGCGATTGCAATTGATTACCAGTCGATAGCCATCCTCCGCAATGCCTTCGTCGCTCGCAATCTTTTGCGCGGCCAGCACCATCTTGCCAATCAGCTCGGCCTGCCCGGGCTGGATATCGTTGACCGTCGCGATTTCAACCCTGGGGATCACCAGCACATGCGTCGGCGCCTGTGGATTGATGTCGCGGATCGCTATTATGTCATCGGTTTCATAGACGATATCGGCCGGCAGTTCGCGTTTGATTATCCGGGTAAATAAAGTTTCGGACATGAGTTTTCCCCTGTGGTTTTCTGGAACTAGTCGATTTGCTGGCGTCCGGTCAGGGCGCGAGACAGGGTTCCGCCATCGACGAATTCAAGCTCTCCCCCCAGCGGGATACCGCGCGCCAGGCGGCTACTGGTAATGCCCTGCCGGGTCGCGAAGTCGGCGATATACTGCGCGGTAATATCACCTTCGACAGTAGCGCTGGTGGCGAGAATGACTTCCTTGATTCCATTCTCGCTCAGCTGTTGCTCGAGATCTTCCAGGCCTAACTGCGCCGGCCCGAAGCCGTCCAGCGGCGACAGCCGTCCCAGCAAAACGAAGTAACGGCCACGGTATGCGGCCGAAGATTCGACCGCCAGCACGTCGGCCGGAGTTTCGACGACACAAATGATATTTTGCTCGCGCCCCTGGTCGCTGCAAATATCGCATAAGTCCGAATCCGAGAAATTGCGACATTTGCTGCAGTGTCGAACCGTATCCAGCGCCTGGGTGATGGTCTCGGCGATGCGTCGGGCGCCCTGTTGATCGCGCTCCAGCAAATGCAGGGCCATCCGCTGCGCCGATTTCTGCCCGACTCCCGGCAGGCATCTCAACGCCGCGATCATCTGCTCCAGGCTAGATGATGACATCGATTAAAACGGCAGCTTGAACCCGGGCGGTAAATTAAGCCCGGCCGTCATTTCCTGCATAGCCGCTTCGTTGGATTTAGCGACCTTGTGCACGGCATCGTTGACGGCAGCAGCCACCAGGTCTTCGAGCATTTCGACATCTTCATCCACCAGCGACGGATCGATGGTTACCCGATTGACTTCATGGGTGCCGCGCATTACTACGGTAACCATGCCTCCACCGGCTTCCCCGGTTACCTCCTTACTGGCTAGTTCGCTTTGCGCTTTTTGCAGGTTTTCCTGCATTTCCTGCGCCTTTTTCATCATATCGCCGAGCGCACCTTTCATTAGCTTAACCTCTTCATTTACCGATATTTTCGATCTTCACAACACTGCTTTCGTCGAGTTCGGCGGAAAACGCCTGTTGCAGTTTCAGCACCACCGCGTCTTCCCGAATCGCATCTATCGCCGCGAGCCGCTCCTGCTCCAGCCGCCGCAGCTTTGCCTGCAGCGGTGTTTCGCCGGTCAACGAATCCCTGGCGCTCATTTCAAGCTGCAATGATACCCCAAGTTTTTCCTCGAGGGCCCGCCTAATTTCGGATTCGATTTGAGGGTTTACCAGATCCTGGATCTCGGGCAGTAAAGCCAGTTTCATGCGCTCGTCCTGCCAGGATTCGAGCACGCTGTTGGCGACAATTTCCTGCGCCAGACCATCCAGCCCGAGATCGTACGCCAGTTCGGGCCATTCGAGGAGCGGACCGGTAGCGGCATCAGGTTCGGCCGTGCCGGGCGCCACGGGTGGAGTGGTTTTTACCGCAGTCGGGCTGGCTTCCTGAGTTTCGGAGCCAGCATCGTCGCATGCGGCAGCGAAGACATCGGCCTGGCTCGTATCGGCCGCTTCCCGCTCGCCGTCGGACGCGGAATTATCGGGGTCAACGATGGCCTCTGGCGGTGTCAGATCCTCGCTGAGTTGCGGCTTTATGCCTGCGGAGTTTTCAGGCTTTTTTTTTACCTCGCGCTCACTGCCGGCGGTTTCTGCTGCAGGCGAAAAAGCAATCAGGCGCAACATCAGCATTTCGAAGCCGGCGGCCTCGTCGGGACTGATCAACAGGTCGTGCCGGCCCTGCAGCATAATCTGGTAATACAGCTGGACCTCTTCCGGCGACCAGGCCGAACTGTAGCGTTGCAGCATTTCGATCGAGACATCGCCGTCGCCAACCAGGCCTGGATCGCTCTGGTAGAGCGCCACCTGCTGCAGCAGGGACAGCATTTCGGCACAAACGCGCTGGTAGTCGGGATTATGTTCGATAACCGCACGGGCCTCGCGTAACAGCGTCGCCGCCTGCTGCCCCTGCAGCGCGTCGAACAGGCGCTGCAGGTAATCGCGTGATATAGAACCGAGCATAGCCTCGACCGCATCCTGCTTGACCGCGCCGCCGCCATAGCCAATCGCCTGGTCCAACAGGCTGAGCGCATCGCGCATGCTGCCATCGGCGGCCGCTGCAAGTTGCCCGAGGGCCGCGACATCCGCATCTACCGATTCCTGCTCGGTGAGAAACTGCAGCTGTGACAGTATCTGCGCCCGCGACATGCGCTTGAGGTTGAACTGCAGGCAGCGGGACAAGACCGTTACCGGCACTTTTTGCGGATCGGTGGTCGCCAACAGGAATTTGATATGCGGCGGCGGCTCTTCCAGGGTTTTCAGCAAGGCGTTAAAACTGTGCCTGGACAGCATGTGGACTTCGTCGATCAGGTAAATCTTGAAACGACCGCGAGTGGGGGCGTATTGTACGTTGTCGAGCAGTTCGCGCATATCGTCGACCCCGGTGCGCGAAGCCGCATCGATTTCGATCAGGTCGACGCTACGGCCTTCATCGATCTCGCTGCAGGAAGAGCAGCTGCCGCAGGGCTCCGACGTGATGCCCTGCTCGCAGTTGAGCGATTTGGCGAAGATGCGCGCAATCGTCGTCTTGCCAACACCGCGGGTGCCGGTAAACAGGTAGGCATGATGAAGTCGATTACTGTCGAGTGCGTTGACCAGTGCCTGCAGCACGTGCTCCTGGCCAACCATTTGTTGAAAATTGGCCGGCCGCCATTTGCGCGCTAATACCTGGTAACTCATTCAGACTCAGTGGAGGTGGCGTAATCAACCGGAAAACTGGCGGCGACCTGATTCAGCACACCTCCGCACCCAATGTCCCTGCTACCGTTGCTCCCTTCCGGGCCTGGCGGGATTTACAGATAATTGTCACGAAGGGACCGAAGCAGGTCACCATTGCAAGGGCGAGAGTGTATAGCGAAGGCTGGTCAGGTTTCAAGAAGCGATTAACGCGATTCGCTTGTCATGGCCTCTAATTAACCCGAGAATATGGCGCGCCAGTTGCAGTCAACAGAGATCTCCCCAGTATGGGCAAGAAAAAATCCAAAGCTCCTTCTAACACGATTGCGGTCAACCGCGTTGCCCGCCACGACTATTTCATCGAAGACGAGATCGAGGTCGGGATCGTGCTCGAGGGCTGGGAAGTCAAGGGCTTGCGTAGTGGAAACCTGCAGCTCAAGGAGAGCTATGTCATGGTCAAAAACGGGGAGATCTGGCTGATCGGCGCTCATATCAGCCCGCTAAACAGCGCGTCCACCCATGTTAAACCCAACCCGACCCGAACCCGGAAACTGCTTGCACATCGAGGTGAAATAGACCGCCTGGTCGGCATGGTCGAACGCAAAGGTTACACGCTGGTCGCGTTGTCGGCCTACTGGAGCCGCGGTCGCGCCAAACTCAAGCTCGGAATCGCCAAGGGCAAGAAGGCGCACGACAAGCGCGCCAGCATCAAGGATCGCGACTGGAAACGCGACCAGGCCCGAATGCTCAAATCTTCGTAGCTCCCAGGCCAGTCTCCGCAATTGGAAGACAGTATTCAGGATAGAACCAGTGGGTTTATTTCCAGGCGGGATCGTCGTGCTGGGTGGCGAGGAACTCGATGTATTCGCGGTTTGCCTGCTGCGCAACTTCGTCGACCTGCCACAGCGCTAGCGGTTGCCCGGATTCGATGCGTTGGACCTCGACCTGCTCGTGCTGAGTGCCACCGCCCTGCCCTGCATCAAGCCCGAGACTGGTCTGACCGCCGGTCATGGCGAGGTAGACATCGGCCAGAATGCGGGCATCGAGCAGCGCACCGTGCAGGCTGCGCTTGCTGTTATCGATATCGTAACGCTTGCACAGGGCATCGAGATTATTCTTCTGCCCCGGATGCTTTTGCCGAGCCAGCATTAGCGTATCGAGAATCGTGCAGCTTTCCTGCAGCGCTGCCACCGGTGGCTCCAGCAGTGCCAGCTCGTTGTCCAGGAATCCAAGATCGAAAGCCGCGTTATGGATTACCAGCTCGGCACCAGCGACATAGCTTACAAAATCTTGCGCCAGCTCCTCGAAGAGGGGCTTGTCCTGCAGGAAATCGCTGCTAATCCCATGAACCTCGAAGGCGCCGCTATCGATTTCCCGCTGCGGATTGACGTAATAGTGCCAGTGGTTGCCGGTAACACGGCGATTTACCAGTTCGATGCAGCCGATTTCGATAATGCGGTGCCCCAGGCTAACCTCGAGTCCGGTGGTTTCCGTATCCAGTACGATCTGTCTCATGTCTAACCCTCAGCGTCGATCGCGGCGTTCGCCAATTGATCGGCAAGCTCGTTACCCTCGATGCCGGAATGGCCTTTTACCCAGTTCCAGTCGATGCTATGCACGGCAACCTCTTTATCCAGTAGCTGCCAAAGGTCGTAATTTTTCACCGGCTTCTTCGCGGCAGTTTTCCAGCCATTGCGTTTCCAGTTTGCAATCCACTCGCTGATACCCTGCATGACATACTTCGAATCGGTATAGATTGCGACGTCACAGGAGCGATTCAACGCGCGCAACCCTTCGATTACCGCGGTCAACTCCATGCGATTATTGGTTGTCTCGGGATCGTAACCACGCAGGGTCTTGCGACTATCCTGGTAACTCAAGACAACCCCCCAGCCACCCGGACCGGGATTTCCGCGGCAGGCGCCGTCGGTATACATCACGACCTTGTTGCTCATGCCCGGTTCAAGAATCGTACTTCATGCCACGGCCGACGCTGGGGCGGGCAATCTTGCCGGGCAGTATCTTGCGCGTTACCCAGCGGTGCCGTACCGGGGTCAAGGGTGAAATATTCTTACTGTAAAACAAAAGGTTTACGGCACCCAGCACCGGCAACCAGTTGCGAGTTCCCTTCTCCAGCCAGCCCATGTGCCTGGTAATCGATGTTTTTTGAATTGGCGGCAGATAGCCGGCCCGGAAAAAGTGATCCTGATCGAAACCGAGCAGCCGCATCCAGTCATCGATCCGCCTGGCGGTATAGAAGTGACCCTTGAAAGGGACCTGCTCCAGCCACGACTGCACGAAATGACGTAATCCCCAAAGCGACACCGGATTGAAGTCGATGATAATCAGTTTGCCTTCCGGAATCAGAATGCGAAAAGCCTCGCGCAGCACCGCATGTGGCTCGGCGGTATTCGAAAGATGATGCATCAGGATAACCAGATCGACACTATCCGAAGCAATCGGCAGCATCGACGGATTGGCGTGCACCTTTGCCTCTGATTCGATCTCGTCGAGGGTAAACTGGTGTTTCACACGACAGCTTTGCTGCAGTCGGCCGGCTAATTGCGAACAACCGATTTGCAACGAATAATAGCCAAATGTAGTTGACAGAATCGGGCTGATGCGCTCTTCCAGTTCGTTGAACAACAACTGTCCGCTTTCTCCTAGATACCAGTCATCGATACTGGCAAATCCTTTTTTTTCAGTGGCTTGTCGCCAAAATCTCATTTGAAACTTACGAATCAGCAGTTACAATCTATATATTCTAGCCACTAAAGCCGATCGATACTAATGTTTATCAAGCATCAGCCCCTTTTCGGGGAAAGGAATATATTTGCCGCCGCATTGATCGTGTTGATGCTAGCCGGGTGCGCGAGTACGGGCACCGCTCCAACCAGGCAAAACGAGGCTGCAACAGCGCTAGCGACCCCGTTGGAATCCCAGATTTCCGCATCCCCGGCAACCGCGGCATCACCGCTGGAAACAGACGATTATTCCGCCGCTACCGTCGTTTCGATGGAGAGCCGACCAGATTCAACCGGGCCTACAGATTCAACCGAGCCCGAACCAGTAGCAAGGTCGCTGCCCGTCGATTATGAATTTGAAGCAGCGCAGACCGCACTGGCGCTTGAAAAACAGCAACAGGAAGAAGCCGCGGTAGTGGCCGCGATCAAGGCTTCGCTAGCGGAAACCCGCAACAAGCATAACGCCTGGTACCGGCTGCAAAATGGCATGCAAATGGCGGCGGTTGATAATCCCCGGGTCAGGGCGCAGCTCAAGTGGTTTCTCGACCATCCGGGTTACATGCAGCGCGTGATGGAGCGCGCTCGGCCGATTTTACCTTTCGTCCTCGACGAACTAGAGCAACGCGGCCTGCCGACCGAACTGGCCCTGTTGCCGATCGTGGAATCCGCTTACCAGGCCTTCGCCTACTCGCACGGCCGCGCTTCGGGCATGTGGCAGATTATTCCGTCGACGGGCCGTTTCCTCGGGCTCAAGCAAAACTGGTGGTACGATGGTCGCCGCGATATCATCGAATCGACACACGCCGCAATAAGCTACCTGGACAGCCTCGCACGCCAGTTCAACGGCGATTGGGAACTGGCGCTGGCCGCCTACAATGCCGGTCCCGGCAAGATACGTAGCGCCGTGCGTTACAACAAGAAGCGCAAGCGTCCCACGGATTTCTGGCACCTGACCAGGATTCGCAAGGAAACCCGTAACTACGTGCCCAAGATGTTCGCCCTCAAGGAATTGTTCGCCCATCCCGAGAAGTACCAGTTAGACCTGGTCCCGGTTGGCAACCAGGTCAGCTACGAAATCGTCGAACTCGATGGTCAGATCGACCTGGCACTGGCGGCAGATCTCGCCGGTATTTCGGTTAACCAGCTATACCAGTTGAATCCGGCATTCAATCGCTGGGCAACGGCGCCCAACGGCCCGCATCGATTACTACTGCCGCGCGGCAGCGCAGAGCAATTCAAGATTGAGGTCGCCAAGGTACCGCCGAGCAAGCGAATCAACTGGGTACGGCACAAGATCAGAAACGGCGAAACCCTGAGCCATATCTCGAACAAGTACCGGACCTCTGTTGCCCTGATAAAGGACGTCAACAATATACGCGGCACCAATATCCGTGCCGGCAAGTACCTGATGGTTCCCACCGCAACCAAGTCGCTGAAAAGCTACACGCTAAGCGAAAATTCTCGCATCGCTCAAATTCAGAATACCAATCGTTCGGGTACCAAGCAGGTGCACATCGTCCGGCCCGGTCAGAGCCTGTGGAGTATATCCAGAAACTACGGCGTCACCACCAAGGCACTGGCCAAGTGGAACGGGATGGCGCCGATCGATACGCTGCGCGTTGGCCAGAAACTGGTGGTATGGACCAGAGGCAAGCTGTCGCAGACCGTCAGTATCAACCAGACGCGCCCCAGCAATGCACTGCATGCGCTGCGCTACACCGTCCGCAAGGGAGATTCACTGCATCGCATCGCGGATCGCTTTAATATCCGCGTGGCCGACATCAAACGCTGGAATCGAATCGGCAAATACCTGCAACCCGGTCAGAAGCTCAAGCTCTACGTGGATATAACAAGCCAATCGGGATAATATTGGACGGACTGTGACCCACTTCGATTATTTGGTTGCAGTAGTTGCTTTATCGGGTACCAAGCGCCAAAATAGCGATTTATTTATGCTGCATGCAAAGGATTCCCGAATAAGACATGAGCCTTGAAATTGATCCCAATCAAATAAAATCACTTTCCCCGATCAATTCTCTGAATCCTGAAAACGCTCAAGAATTAATCAAAAAAATATCCGCTACCCCGTTACAGTCAGGCCACTATATTTTCAAGAAAGGTGACCTGGACAAGGTTCATGTTTACCTGCTCCAGGGTGAAATCGAACTGCTGCAGGACAAGAAAGTGGTAAAGGTCATCAAGGCGGGCTCGCCAGACGGGCTGCAGCCAATCGCTCACGGCTTTCCGCGCCCGGTTTCGGCACGCGCCAAATCCGCTGTCGTAATCACCAAGATCAATAGCGACATGCTCGATATCATGTTGACCTGGGATCAAACCGGCAGTTACTCGGTTGAAGCAGTCGACGAAGATGACGACGAAACCGACTGGATGACGCGAATCCTTCAAACCCGGGCTTTTCATCGCATCCCACCGGCCAACATCCAGGCAATGTTCATGCGCATGGAATCGGTAAGCTATAAACCCGGAGATAAAGTCATCGAGCAGGATGCCGAGGGTGACTACTTTTACATCATCAAGGAAGGTCGCTGCCTGGTAACCCGGTCGACACCCGCCAATCCCAACGGTGTCAAACTTGCAACCCTGTCGGTTGGAGACAGCTTCGGTGAGGAAGCCCTGATTTCCGACAGCAAACGTAACGCTACCATTACCATGCTTACCGATGGCCACCTGATGCGACTGAACAAGGAGGATTTCAACTCTCTGCTCAACGAACCGCTACTTAACTGGGTCGAGTACGATGAAGGCAAGAAGCTGGTGGCGGAAGGTGCGGTCTGGTTCGATGTGCGCTTGCCGACCGAGCACAAGGCCAAACACATCAAGGGCAGTATCAACATTCCGTTGATTTTTTTACGCATGAAAGCAAATTCACTCGATACCGACAAGAAATACGTCATTTACTGTGACACCGGTCGCCGCAGCTCGGCCGCCTCATTTCTGCTAAACGAAAAAGATATCGAAACTTACGTATTAAGGGACGGAGTCGATACTGCCGAGCCTTCCGATCTCGAAACCGCCTGATTCTCTGCAGGCATCATTTGGCGACTAGCCTGCATAACCTGGTATCAGGCTTTCATCGATCTCATCTATCTGTTCTGGATCCAGAAACGCTTCCGCATAGTCCAGGCAAACCCTTTCACGGATGAAGACTTCAAATATATCCGGATCGATGTGCTGATCCTCAAGCCGTTCGATTCTCCGGAGCAATTCTGACATTTGTCGATACCCGACCTGCAAAGGGGAAACGGGATAATCAGACGCAGATCGAATCAAGTCCAGGTCAATTAACGAGCATTTCAAATTGGAAATCTTAATCAACTTTTTAGGGCTTAGCTCTGGTAAAAAAGGGCATACAACCTTATAGTCTAAGGCCATCGCGATTTAATTGGTGGGCGCGTAGACTTCTAGCTGTTAACCAGTTCATGGTGATCGTATAAACTATTGAATAATATACGATTTGGAATCTGGTTTTATCCAGTCGCAAGTCCTGCAAGAAACCACGATAAACAGCAGGACGGCTAATAATAATTTGAACTATGGAGACGGTATGAGAACCCGTTTTTGGAGTAGCGACTGGTTCGCTGGGCTGATGATTACCATCGTGGTGGTCCTGTTTTCGGGAGCAGCCCCGTTCCAGAGTCTCGAACGCAGCTTCTACGACTGGGGTGTCCGATCTACCGACCGTCAACCTACCGAAAAAATTGCCGTAATCGCTATCGACGATGCAAGTATCGATAATATTGGCCGCTGGCCCTGGCCGCGAGATCTGCATGCCGAACTGATCAACCGCCTGTCCGAGGGTGGTGCCAAGGTCATTGGTCAGACCGTATTTTTTCTGGAACCGCAAATAGATCCTGGAGCACTGTACATCCGCGAACTAATCGAGTTTTTCTCCAATGCCAGTTTTGGCGATATAGCCGCAGATGTCGACGCGTTAGGAGCAATGCTGGAGTTCGAAGGTAACAACCAGGCGGTCACCGAAATTCTCGAGTTTTACCTGCAATCCAGTATGAATACACGCCTCAGTCAGGACATCGAAACCCTGAAATCGAGCCTGTTCGAGGCCGAGCAGGCGCTCAACACCGATGCCAAGCTAGCGGCCAGTATCGAAAATGCCAGCAACGTTGTGCTGGCAATGCTGTTTTACCCGGGTATTCCACGCGGCAATCCGGATGCAGAGCTGCCCGGTTTCGTGCTCAATAATTCAATCAACCAGGTGCGCGACCGAGTATCTGCACAGGCTAACGGGTTGTACCCCGTCTCCACCGTTGCCGCGTTACCGCCAATCGACGACGTCGGTCAGTTTGCCTCGGCAATTGGCCATTTGAACAAGCTGCCGGATCCTGATGGCGGCGTCCGCTCTGAACCTCTGGTAATGCTGCATTACGATCGCTACTATCCTTCCATATCGCTGCAGATTGCAGCCAGAAGTCTTAACCTCGACGTTAACGATATACGGATAAATCTTGGCGAGAGCGTGGAACTGGGATCGTTGGCCATCAAGACCGACTCGCAGCTACAAATGAATACCTTTTTCTACTCTGATAACCAGGGGTTTCCCGCCTTCTCGGTAGATTCTTACTACGACGTATTTACCGGCAAGATTCCTATCGAGAAATACAAGGATAAAATCGTCTTGATCGGGCCCACGGCAACCGGTGTCGGTACTCCCCAGGTAACGCCTATCAATCCTTCGATGGCACCGGTACTGACGCTGGCGCACTCGGTTTCGAGCATACTCAACGAGGATTTCTTTATCGAACCGGAGTGGGGTTTCTGGGCTCGCCTGGGCGTTTTTCTGCTGGTTGCCTTTTACCTGATGCTGTTGATGCCGCGTCTCAAGGCTGGAGTCGCGTTTGTCGTCTCACTGATGCTGGTGTTGGCGCTGGTGGTCACGCACTACTTGTTGATGACCAGCAACACCATGTGGGTCCAGGTGATGACGCCTGGAGCCCTGCTGGTCATCGGGTACCTGCTGATCACGACCAAGCGCTTCCTGGTGACCGAGCGCGGCAAGGCAAGGTCGGACGAGGAATCAGCCGAGAGTAATCGGATGCTGGGTATAGCGTTTCAAACCCAGGGGCAGCTCGACATGGCATTCGAAAAGTTCCGCAAATGCAGCCCGGTCGATGAGCAGGTGCTGGAGGCCATGTATAACCTGGCGCTCGATTTCGAACGCAAGCGCCAGTTTAACAAGGCCACCTCGGTGTACCAGTACATGACCAAGCACGAGAAAGGCTTCCGTGACGTCGAAAACAGAATGAACCGGGCGCAGAAATTGGAAGATACCGTCATGCTGGGTAGCAGCGGCGCTCACGCCGGCGGCACCCTGATGCTGGACCAGGATGGTGTCGAGAAACCGATGCTGGGTCGCTACGAAGTTGAAAAAGAACTCGGCAAGGGTGCGATGGGTATCGTCTATCTCGGCAAGGACCCAAAAATAAGCCGCGTGGTTGCGATCAAGACCCTGGCGCTGGCCCAGGAATTCGATGCCGACGAACTGGAAGAGGTCAAGCAGCGGTTCTTCCGTGAAGCCGAGACCGCGGGCCGCCTCAATCATCCCAATATCGTTACCATTTATGACGCCGGGGAAGAGCACGACCTGGCCTACATTGCGATGGAATTCCTGCAGGGGCACGATCTCGCGAGATATTGCAAACCCGATAACTTGTTGAAAATGCGCCTGGTACTAAGTATCGTTGCACGTGCCGCCGAGGGTCTCGATTACGCGCATCGACAAAACGTCGTGCACCGCGACATCAAGCCGGCAAACATTATGTATGAACCGGAATCCGATACCGTCAAGATCACCGATTTCGGCATCGCTCGCATCACCGATTCAAGTAAAACCAAAACCGGCACGGTACTGGGCACACCCTCGTACATGTCGCCAGAGCAGTTGGCCGGTAAAAAAGTTGACGGCCGTTCCGACCTGTTCTCGTTGGGTGTCATGTTGTACCAGATGCTGTCGGGCTCGTTGCCGTTCAAAGCCGACTCAATGGCCAGCCTGATGTTTAAAATTACCAACGAGGAAGCGGCGGATGTCAGAACGATTCGCCCCGAGGTACCGGAGCCCTTGTCGGCGGTTATCAACAAGTCTTTGATCAAGGACGTGGAGCAGCGCTTTCAAACCGGAATTGAATTTGCGAATGCGCTAAAAGCGTTTTTAAAGAGCTAGTCTTGGCAGTCATATGAACTTGCAAAACAAGATAACGATAAAAGGCTTGACCGATACCGGCATGGTTCGTAGCAAGAACGAGGACGCGATAGGTTACGACAGCGCGCTGGGTCTCGTGGTGCTAGCGGATGGCATGGGCGGACATCGCGGCGGCGAAATAGCCAGCAGCATGACCGTCGACACCATCATCGAGCTGCTGCAACAGCGTCTGCCCGAAATCACTCCCGGAGAGATAGACGATGCCAGCGGCTTCTCGCTGGAGTCGATTTGCATTCAGGACGCCGTTGTCGCCGCTAACGAACTTGTCTACAAGACAGCCGAAGATAACGCAGAACACAAGGGTATGGGGACGACCATCGTGGTGCTGCAGTTTTACAACAATTCCTTTTCACTCGCCCACATAGGCGATTCACGCTGCTATCGACTGCGTAACGACAAGTTTGAGCAAATTACCAAGGATCACTCGCTGCTGCAGGAGCTCATTGATCGCGGATTCTATACGCCCGAAGAGGCCCGTAACTCGATGAATAAAAACCTCGTTACGCGTGCCCTGGGCATCGATCCAATCGTCATGCCAGACATTCAGGAAGATATAGTCCTGAAAAATGATATATATCTGCTATGTTCAGACGGACTAACCGATCTGGTTGAAGATGAAGATATAGACTACACTATTAAGGAATTTAGTGCTAATCTAGAAGAAGCTGCCAAGCAATTGATTACAAAGGCAAACCAGAATGGCGGAAAGGACAATATTTCGGTAATGCTGTGCCGAATTGACGAAGATTTTTCGACCAAGCAGGGCTGGTTTAAAAAGTTTGCCGCTTGGTTCGATTAACGGAATACACCCAGTAGAAACTACTCTAGAGGCTGGATAATAACATGGTCGCAAAACTGATCACTACATCAAGCACGGGCGAAAAAACCGAGTACGAGTTGGTCAACGAAACAACTACGATTGGGCGCAAACCAGGCAATGACATACAAATCGATAATTTGTCTGTCAGTGGCAGACATGCGCAGGTCATTACCATTCTTGAAGATTCATTCCTGGAAGACCTGGGCAGCACCAATGGCACCTACGTTAACGGCAAACTGGTCAAAAAGCATGCCCTGGAAAACGGCGACAATATTACGCTTGGCAAGTATCAGATTACCTACCAAAACAATTCCGGCGGCGGTGAGCAGGATTTCGAGCAAACCATGATCATACGCCCGGGCGAAGCTGGAATGCCCGAAGAAGCTGGTGGCAAGGAGATTGACAAGTCGGTACAGAAAATTTCTGCCGCTATCGCTTCCGAGGCAGCCACGACCGCCGCTTCACCGATGGCGAACAGGGAAGCCTGCCTGCAATTACTCAGCGGCGCCAACGCCGGTAAGGAACTGGTACTGACCAAGGCACTGACCACGATTGGTCAACCCGGGGTGCAGGTAGCGGCTATTACCCGCCGGCCTCAGGGATTTTTTCTGATTCACGTCGATGGTGGCCCAAATAATAGCGTGCCTAAAGTTGGCGGCTCACCAATCGGATCAAACGCACACGAACTCAAAAGCCACGACATCATCGAAGTCGCTGGCGTAAAGATGGAATTCTACCTCAAGTAACAAATCTCAATTCTGCTCGTCCGAACTCCACCCGGGAGCATAAATGCAACTACAGCGCATAATCAGGCTGGTACTTAGCGCCTTCATCCTGCTTGTGTTGCTGATCGATACCTCGGGGCTTTACCAATACCCGTTTATCAAGCAACTCGAGGACTGGACCTACGATGCCAGGCTCAATTTCACTCGTAGCGATACTATCGACGAGCGCATCGTCATTGTCGATATCGATGAGAACTCGCTGGCCGAAGTTGGCCGCTGGCCCTGGGGTCGGGACAAGCTCGCGACCATCGTCGACAACCTGTTCAATCTCTATCAAGCCGACGTCGTGGGTTTCGATATTGTTTTCGCAGAGAAAGACACGAGTTCGGGTCTGGAAATGTTTGAACAGCTGGCGCAGACTTCGCTCAAGAATAATGCACAGTATCAACAGGCGCTCGACGAAATTCGCCCCAGCCTCAAGCATGACGAGATCTTCGCCGACAGCCTGATCGGTAAAAATGTCGTTCTCGGGTATTACTTCAAGTCGAAACTGCAGCAAGGCGAAAACGGGGTTACCGGCCTGCTGCCGCCAGCATTAACAAGGATGGACATGCAGTGGAGCGAACGCCTGCCCATCAACAACGCAGTCGGCTACGCTGGTAACCTCGAGATACTGCAATCTTCAGCCGGGTCAGGCGGTTACTTCGATAACCCTTTTGTCGACGCCGATGGCGTATTTCGCCGCGTACCCCTGGTGCAGTCCTACGACGGCTACTTGTTTGCCTCGCTGGCGCTAGCCGTCACCCAGGCTTACTTCGATTCTGCAGGGGTCGAACTGGAGGTTAAAACCGAGGGCACGCGCGGTGACAAGGATTATTACGCACTCGAAACGATTAAACTCAAGGATTATCACATCCCGGTCGACGCCAATGGCGCGGTGTTCGTGCCCTACCGCGGACAACAGGGCAGCTTTCCGTATATCCCGGCTCACGAGGTACTTAGCGGTAAAACCGACCCCATGGCGCTGAAGGATAAAATCGTGCTGGTTGGCACTACGGCTCCGGGATTACTCGACCTGCGCTCGACACCGGTACAAAACATTTATCCCGGAGTAGAGGTTCACGCTAATATCATTTCCGGCGTTCTCGACGATCGCATTAAACACAAGGTGGCATGGACGATCGGTTACGAGTTTGTGCTGCTGGTAATTATAGCTATCGCCATGGCCTTACTGCTGCCCCTGCTTTCTCCGCTACTCGCAGCCGCGGGAACGCTCGCCCTGACAGTAGTCGTGCTGGCGGGCACCTTTATCGCCTGGAATGCCAATCTGATACTACCGTTAGCCAGTCCCCTGTTGCTGATCCTGCTGATGTTCATCCTGCACATGTCTTACGGGTTCTTTATCGAGTCGCGCGGCAAGCGCCAGCTTGCCCATCTGTTTGGCCATTACATTCCACCGGAACTGGTCGACGAGATGAGCGAGTCGCCCGAGGAATACTCGCTCGAGGGTGAAAATCGCGAAATGACTGTTTTGTTTTCCGACGTGCGTGGCTTTACCTCCATTTCCGAAGGAATGGACCCAAAACAGCTCACCCAGCTAATGAACGCGCTGCTAACCCCCATGACCAGGGTGATTCATAAGAATCGCGGCACCATCGACAAGTACATGGGTGACGCCATCATGTCATTCTGGGGCGCGCCATTGGTCGATTCCGAGCATGCCAGGCATGCGCTTTACGCGGCGCTGGAAATGATGAACGAACTCAAGATAATGCAGGAAGATTTCAAACGGAACGGCTGGCCAGAGGTCGATATCGGCATCGGGATAAACACCGGTAACATGAACGTCGGTAACATGGGTTCGGAATTTCGCATGGCCTACACGGTGCTCGGTGACGCGGTCAACCTCGGCTCGAGGCTCGAGGGCCTGACCAAAAACTACGGGACTAATATTATCGTCAGCGAAACCACCAAGGATGCGATTCCCGAGTTTGTATTTCGGGAACTCGACCTGGTGCGGGTCAAGGGCAAGAATGAACCGGTAGCAATATTCGAACCGGTTGGTCATAAGAATGATCTGGATAAATCGGTTACTTCAGAGCTTACCGCTTACAAGCAGGCATTAAGGTATTTCCGCGCCCAGTCATGGGACAAGGCGGAGCCCGATTTCTTTAACCTTAACCGCAGTCACCCCGAGCGCCTGCTTTATCAAGTGTACCTCGATCGAATCGCGGTTTATCGCAGGGAGCCACCAGGCGAAAACTGGGACGGCGTGTTCACCCACACCACCAAGTAATCCAGGGTTCAGAAACTACCAGCAAGCGCGCAGCTCACGCGCCAGTATTTCGATACCCTTTGCCAACTCGTCCTCACTCTGCACATAGTTCATTCGCACACAGCTTTCCGCATGCTGCGTCGCCTGCGCCTGACCCGGGAAGAAATATTTTCCAGGAACTATCAGCAAGCCCCGCTGCTTTAGTCGTTGATATAATTCACTGCTGCTGATGGAAAGATTTTCGAACCATAGCCATAAAAACATCGAACCTTCGGGTTTGTGGATATGCAGCCGCGGATCGTCAATCGCTTCCCGCAACAGTCTGACCGCCAACTCCGACCGCTGCCGGTAAAAAGGACGTATTATCTCGTCACAAAGGCCGAGCAAGGCATCATCGGCAATTAACTGACCGAGGATCTCTGCACCCAGCCCTGACGGTGCCAGGCTGGTTATCGCGGTCATGTTCGAAAAATACTTAATCACCTCCTCGTTGGCGATTACGATGCCGGTGCGCGCTCCCGGCATTCCCAGCTTCGACAAGCTCATGCATACGATACAGTTGTCGTTCCAGAACGGCTTGGCCTCGCTGAAAATGATATCGGGGAACGGGGTGCCATAAGCACTGTCGATCAACAGCGGAACGTCGTGGCGGCGCGCGATTTTGTCGAGCTGCGCACATTCCGCATCGGTAAGGACATTACCGCTGGGATTAGTCGGGCGTGAAACACAAATCAGCCCGGTTGTTTTGTCTACCTGCAACTGTTCGAAATCTACCAGGTACTTGAAAAATCCGTCTTCAAGGTGCTGGATTTTAGCTTCCTGACTGGTGATCAGACCATCTTCGATGCCGACGTCGCTATAGCCGATGTACTCGGGTACCAGTGGTATAAGCACCCGCTTCTGCAACGAGCCCGTCTTGCCCGCAAACGAATTGAACAGAATAAAAAACGAACTCTGGCTGCCGTGCGTCAGGGCTATATTGCGACTACTGATGTTCCAGCCGTATTGCTGCCGAAAAAAATCGGCGAGCGTTTCGAGGAAGCCGGATTTACCTTGCGGCCCGTCATAGTTAGCCAGGGTTTCGATCAACCTGCCCGACTGCTGCAGCTTCACCAACACCGTGTCGAGTATCGCCTTGACCTCGGGAATGTCAGCGGGATTGCCGCCTCCCAGCATTACAACTTCGGGTTGCGCCAATCCTTCACTCAAATCATCCATCAGGTGGGTTATGCCTGAGTATCCGCGGAAGCGTTCTCCAAAGTCTGAAAGATTCATCGTGTCCTGCAGCATTGTTGTTAACGCTACAATTACGGACAGCAACTAATAAAAATGCAACTGTTTTTAGCGCTGAACTTGATCTGGGTTCAGGTTGACTCGGTAAATCAATCTGGCACCATCCGTCTCGGGAGGCGGAATTCGCATGCAATATTCTCACGAACTGGAGTTCAAAGTGCGCGACTACGAATGCGATATGCAGGGTGTCGTCAATAACGCCGTTTATCAGAACTACCTGGAACACGCACGCCACGAGTTCCTGCAATCTCGCGGAATCAATTTTGCCGAGGTAACCTCGGCGGGCATCCATCTGGTGGTGGTGCGGGCAGAGCTTGATTATAAAAAATCACTGGCCAGCAATGATCGGTTTATTGTCCGCAGCCTGCTGCGTCCGGTATCAAGGATTCGCTTCGAGTTTCAGCAGGACATCTACCGCTTGCCAGATGAAACCCTGATGCTGGCAGCGCGCATCACCGGTACGTCGCTAAATGAAACAGGGCGACCCTTTTTGCCCGAAGCATTGAAGCAGCTTTTTATCGATGCCTAGCGACCGGCTCGGCGCGATGCCTGTTATCCGGGCGTCTGTCGAAAGCCTGCAAACAATCCGGTCCGGACCGGGCTTTATCGATCGCATTACAGCGAGGACAAAAAACAGCTGGAACAGGTTTTATGATTGCATGGGACGCTGGAGGCTGAGAAAATAGATTTTATTTGTGGGAGCAAGCATGGGTTTTCTAGCCGGTAAAAAAGCACTAATCGTCGGTATCGCCAGCAATCGATCTATCGCTTACGGTATCGCGCAGGCGATGCATCGCGAAGGCGCCGAACTCGCCTTCAGCTACGCTAACGATAAATTAAAGCCACGGGTAGAAAAATTTGCCGCCGAGTTTGACTCCGATGTCGTACTACCCTGCGACGTCACCAGTGATGAGGAAGTCACCGATCTATTCACGAAACTGGGAAATCGCTGGGACAGGCTCGATGCCCTGGTACATTCGGTAGCCTTCGCTCCGCGCGAGGCCCTGGCGGGCGACTACCTGGAAAACCTCGACCGCGAGGGCTTCCGAATCGCACACGATATTAGTTCCTATAGCCTTACCGCGATGGCCAAAGCGGCTCGACCTATGATGCAAAACACCAATGGCGCGATTATCACCATGACCTACCTCGGATCGGAAAGAGCGCTACCCAACTACAATGTCATGGGCGTCGCCAAAGCCAGTCTCGAAGCGAGTGTGCGCTACCTGTCAGCAGCGCTGGGACCGGAAGGCATTCGCGTCAATTCGATTTCGGCAGGGCCGATCAAGACCCTGGCCGCAGCTGGAATCGGAAATTTCAAAAAGATTCTCGATGAAGTTTCCAGTAATGCGCCATTAAGACGGAATGTAACCATAGAGGAAGTGGGTAATGCGGCAGCTTTTCTTTGTTCGGATCTCGCCGCGGGAATAACCGGCGAGAATATCTACGTCGACTCTGGCTACAATATCGTTAGTATGGGCGTGCTCGAATAGCAGCCGAAACGTTCGCCGCGGTGGATTGTACCTAGAGCTCGTCTAGCGGCGTTCTGACCACGTCTGCGCGGCTGGAAAGCATTTTCGTGGCAGACTGGTACTCGGAAGCACTGAGAGCCTCTGCAAGGCTGTCAAGCGCCTCCTGATCGACATCGCTATCGTTTGAAACAACCGCCGATAATTCCACTACCACATATTCACCAGTCGATAGCGAAAGTCCGTCGTAGACGGCCCCCTGCTCCGGTTTAGGCAACTTGAATGCCAGATCGCGAATAGCTGTATCAATTTCGGCCTGCTGGCGCTGAACAAACCCGCGATCATCGATCGACGATGACCATTCCCGCGCCAGATCATCCAGAGTTTTGCCGGCTTCGAGTTCGGCCAACGCGGCGGTACCGATACTGCGGCCCATATCTCGAAGCTTTATCACGGTCAGCTCATTTATTACCTCTTCCCTGACTTGCTCGAGCGGCTTCTGCTCCGCAGGTTTAAACTGGTTCAATCGAATAAATACTACCCGCTCATTACCCAGTTCGATGGCTTCGCTATTGAGACCCTGTTCCAAAACCTCGGAAGAGAAAGCCGCTTGACGGATTTTACTTTCGGCCGCAATCCCCTCGTTGGAGAAACGGCCAAACCAGTTACTGGTCTGCAGCTTAAGGTCGAATTGCTCGGCCGCAGGCAACAGGGAATCGGGTTGCTCGTAGGCAAGGTTCGCCAGGTTTTCGACCAGATCGTAAATCTGGCTTTCCGCCAGTTCCGCCCTGATTTCATCCTCGAGATCGGCCTGCAATGATTCGAAGGATTGCGTTTCACCTCCGCTAATGGAATGCAATTTTATCAGGTGCCAACCAAACCCGGTCTTTACCGGCTCACTAAGTTGGTCGACCTCCAATGCAAACAGCGCGGCTTCGAATGTCTGAACCATGATGCCGCGCTCGATCTCTCCAAGGTTGCCACCATCGCTGGCTGAGCCCGGGTCCTCGGAAAATTCACGCGCCAGGTCCGCGAAACTTTCACCATTGACGATACGATTTCGAATCTCGGTAATCTTGCTTAGTGCCTGGTCACTGTCCTCGTCCCCGGCCTTTATCAGTATGTGGCTGGCTTCCCTGATTTCGGCGCTCGAATAAGCATCAAGGTTGTCCTGGTAGCGCGCATAGACATCGTCTCGATTGACACCGATACCTTTTTTAACCTCTTCCAGGGTTACTTCGATATAGTCGATTTTTACCTGCTCCGGGGTGCTATAGCGCGCGGACTGGGCCTGATAATGCTGCTCGATTTCGCTATCGTCGATCTCGATATCCGCGGCATTCGAGCCGTATTTCAAAACCCTGATCTTTCGAGTCTGGCTATTCAGGCTGTTAAATTTTTTACGGGTATAAGGGAGTACGAACGAAGTCGTTGTGATACCGGTTTCGAACTGCCCCATCGCGCCATTGGCCCTGAGTTGCTGTTCAAACCCGAGCGGCGAGTATCCGAGGGAGCGCAGCTGCGCCTCGTAAACTGCAGTATCGAACTGGCCATCTCGCTGAAACACGTCCATGTCGCGGATTATCTGGTTTAACTCGGCGTCGCCGATACGATAACGCTGTTTCTCAATATACTGGCGTAACGCAAGTTCATCGATCAATTGCCCGCGCACCTGGTCGCGCAGCATGGTCTCGTTGCCGAACGATTCAGGAATGACGCCGCCGAAAAGTTGTGCCAGGCGCTGCCGGTAATTGGCGTAGGCCTGATCGAGGTCGCGCGCAGTTATCTCTTCGCCGTTGACGATTGCGGCAGGTGCAAGTTCGCCGCCGCCGAGGTAAGAGTTAACCCCCCAGAGCGCGAATGGGATACTGATCAGAAAGATAATGCCGTAGGCAATCCATCCCGTTACTTTTTCTCGAATTGCTTGCAGCATTTATCGTGTCGTCACAGTTTACAGGTACCATCAGGTTGAAGCGCTCGTGACGAGCGCATTCAATGATGGCGGAGTGGACGGGACTCGAACCCGCGACCCCCGGCGTGACAGGCCGGTATTCTAACCAACTGAACTACCACTCCTGTATAGATGGTGGGTGCTGACGGGATCGAACCGCCGACCCTCGCCTTGTAAGGGCGATGCTCTCCCAGCTGAGCTAAGCACCCGGTCTAGCCAAAAAAGGTGCGCTAGTTTACTGCGTCTTTCAGAGCTTTGCCAGCCTTAAATGCCGGCACTTTGGAAGCTTTAATCTGAATGGTTTCTCCAGTGCGAGGATTGCGTCCTGCACGCGCTTCACGCTGACGCACGAGGAAAGTGCCAAAACCAACGATGGTGACCTGGTCACCTGATTTAAGCGCCTGGGTTACTGACGCAATTACGCCATCAACAGCACGAGAAGCATCGGCTTTACTTAAATCTGCTGCACCGGCAACAGCATCAATCAATTCAGATTTATTCATTAGTTTTTTCCATTTGGTTAAGTTGATATATTTATAGCCCGAAAGGCGAACAGGCAACGCAAGTCTAAATTTTGCTTGTTGTCGTTGCTACTGAGCGAGTACTTTTGCCTCGCGTTATCCCCCGTCCAGAGCGTCGAATTAAACCAACAGCAGCCTTTACGGTCAACCATAAAAGGCCAAAAAGCCTAAATAAATCGTATTATTTACGCTAACGGCTAATGCGCTCTGACTCTGGAGGACTTTTTATCTTTTTCCTTGGTCTTCGGTGCCGCGGTGCCTGCCTCGGATTTTTTCGGCAAAGGCGTCGGTTGGTGCGCAAGCGCAACTTCGAGCACCTGATCGATCCAGCGTACCGGAATAATTTCCAGCTTGGCCTTAATATTATCCGGGATTTCCGCCAGGTCTTTTTCGTTTTCCTCGGGGATCAGAACCTTGGTAATGCCGCCGCGATGAGCTGCCAGAAGCTTCTCTTTGAGCCCCCCTATCGGCAATACTTCACCGCGCAGCGTTATTTCCCCGGTCATTGCAACCTCGGCCTTCACCGGTATATCGGTTAACGCCGAGACCAGAGCAGTGCACATACCGACACCGGCGCTGGGGCCATCCTTCGGCGTGGCGCCCTCGGGAACGTGGATATGGATATCCTTATTCTCGTTGAAATCGGGATTCACCCCGAGAATCTCGGAGCGACTGCGAACCACCGTCATCGCCGCCTGGATCGACTCTTTCATGACGTCGCCCAACTGGCCGGTCTGGACGAACTTGCCCTTGCCATCGACAACCGCCGATTCGATAGTCAGCAACTCTCCGCCGACCTCGGTCCATGCGAGACCGGTGACCTGGCCAACCTGATCCTTCTCGTCCGCCGAACCGAAGCGGAAACGCTTCACGCCGAGATACTTCTCGATGTTTTTCGTGGTTATGGTCAGCTTGCTCGTGGTTGGCTTAAGCAACATCATCTTGACCGCCTTGCGGCATATCTTGGAAATCTCGCGTTCAAGATTACGCACCCCGGCCTCACGCGTGTAGCGCTGGATGATCTCGAGCACCGCATTTTGCTTGATGTCGATCTCGTCCAGTTTGAGCCCGTTCTCCTTGATCTGTTTAGGGATCAGGTACTTCATCGCGATATTCAGCTTCTCGTCCTCGGTGTAACCCGGAATCCGGATTACCTCCATCCGGTCGAGCAACGGGCCAGGTATATTCATACTGTTCGAGGTTGCGACGAACATGGTATCGGACAGATCGAACTCGACCTCCATGTAATGATCGGCAAAGGTATTGTTCTGTTCCGGATCGAGCACCTCGAGCAGTGCCGAGGCTGGATCGCCACGGAAATCCATTGCCATTTTGTCGATTTCATCAAGCAGGAACAGTGGATTCCTGACCTTAACCTTGGCGAGGTTCTGGATGATCTTACCCGGCATGGAGCCAATGTAGGTGCGTCGATGGCCTCTGATCTCGGATTCATCACGCACGCCGCCTAACGACATGCGAGAAAACTTGCGATTGGTAGCACGCGCAATCGAGCGACCGACCGAGGTCTTACCGACACCCGGCGGCCCCACCAGGCACAGTATCGGGCCTTTCAGCTTGCGCACACGCTGCTGTACTGCGAGATATTCAAGAATACGTTCCTTGACCTTCTCCAGCCCGTAATGATCTTCTTCCAGCACTTTCTCGGCCTGCGCCAGGTCGCGCCTGATCTTTGAACGTTTCTTCCAGGGCACGCTGACCAGCCAGTCGATGTAGTTGCGCACCACGGTGGCCTCGGCCGACATGGGTGACATCATCTTGAGCTTGTTGAGTTCCGAGTCGGCCTTTTCGCGTGCCTCTTTCGGCATGCCGGACTCTTCGATTTTCTTTTGCAGGTCCTCGACCTCGTTAGGCGCGTCGTCCATGTCACCGAGTTCTTTCTGAATCGCCTTCATTTGCTCGTTCAGGTAGTACTCGCGCTGGCTTTTTTCCATCTGCTGCTTGACTCGACCCCGAATCCGCTTCTCGATCTGCATCAGGTCGATTTCGCCTTCGATCTTGCTCATGATGTGCTCGATTCGCTCGCGCGGATCCTGGATTTCCAGAATCTCCTGCTTTTCGTCGAGTTTCAACGACATGTGCGCGGCAATGGTGTCGGCGAGACGACTGGGGTCATCGATTCCAGACAGCGAAGTCAATATTTCGGGCGGTACTTTCTTGTTTAGCTTGACGTACTGATCGAACAGGTTGAGTACCGAGCGCAGCAGCACCTCGGCCTCGCGATCATCGACCAGGCTGGATTTTTCCAGCACCTTGATCGCAGCGGAGTAATACTCGTTCGTTTCCAGCAGGCTATCGACGAAAACGCGATCGCCGCCCTCTACCAGCACCTTTATGGTGCCATCGGGGAGTTTGAGCATTTGCAGGATAGTCGACAGAGTGCCTATCTGGTACAAATCCTCCTGCCCGGGATCATCCACTTCTGCGTTTTTCTGCGCTAGCAGCAGGATTTTCTTGTTGTCGGACATCGCCGCTTCGAGCGCCAGGATCGATTTCTCCCGACCGACGAAAAGCGGAATTACCATATGGGGGTAGACCACCACATCGCGTAACGGCAGAACCGGGATCAATTGTCTGTCCTGTTGTTCTGCGAGCGGGTTACTCTGATAATCTGACATAGGTGCCTCTAGCTTGAAATCTCGAGTTTATATGGGTGTCGAAAATCCGTTTTCAACCCGGCTCTCAACCAGCGATCGAGGCTTACTCGTCAGAAGCCACCCGCTGCATTTCTCCGCCCTCGTAAATGACGTAGGGCTGGGCATGACCTTCGATGACCGCGGCGTCAACAACGACCTTGCTAACGTCATCCATCGCGGGTAAATCGTACATGATTTCCAGCAGGGTATTTTCGAGTATGGTGCGTAAACCGCGCGCGCCGGTTTTCCGTTCCATCGCTTTCTTGGCGACCGCGATAAGGGAATCTGCGCGGAATTCGATTTCACAGCCTTCGATCTCGAACATTTTCTGATACTGCTTGGTGATCGCGTTCTTCGGCTCTGTCAGAATTTGTACCAGGGCGTCTTCGTCCAGTTCCTCCAGCGTAGCCACCACTGGCAAACGTCCAACGAATTCGGGGATCAAACCGTACTTGATCAGATCTTCCGGTTCGACCTTGCTGATAACTTCACCGAACTGGTCCTTCTTGTCCTTACTCTTAACATCGGCGCCGAAACCGATACCACCTTTTTCCGAGCGGTTCAGAATTACCTTGTCGAGACCGGCAAAAGCACCGCCACAGACAAACAAAATCTTGCCGGTATCAACCTGCAGGAATTCTTGCTGTGGGTGCTTGCGGCCGCCCTGGGGTGGAACCGAGGCGATAGTGCCCTCGATCAACTTCAGCAGCGCCTGTTGCACGCCTTCGCCCGAAACGTCGCGGGTAATCGAAGGATTGTCAGATTTGCGCGAAATCTTGTCGATTTCATCGATATAGACAATGCCGGTCTGGGCTTTTTCGACATCGTAATCGCATTTCTGCAGTAATTTCTGGATGATATTCTCGACATCTTCACCGACATAGCCCGCTTCGGTCAGCGTCGTTGCATCGGCAATCGCGAACGGTACGTTCAGCAGCCTGGCCAAAGTTTCCGCCAGCAGAGTCTTGCCCGAACCGGTCGGGCCGATCAGCAGGATATTACTCTTGGAAAGCTCGATATCGTCCTTGACGTGCCCTACTTCAAGGCGTTTATAGTGATTGTAGACGGCTACAGAAAGCACCTTTTTGGCGCGGCTCTGACCGATCACGTATTCATCGAGAACTTTAAAAATTTCATGGGGGATCGGCAGTTTGCTTTCGGCATCGTCGCCGCTTTCGTGGATTTCCTCGCGAATTATGTCGTTACAGAGGTCGACACATTCGTCGCAGATAAAAACCGAGGGCCCTGCGATCAGTTTTCGTACTTCATGCTGACTTTTGCCACAAAACGAGCAATAAAGCAGCTTTTCATCCTTATTTTTGGATCTATCGTCACTCATACCCAACTACCGAATTCTAGTGCGCAATTGATTCGATAATATTAGACCGAACCGCCAAGCACAACCGAAAAAATCTGTTTTTGATCGGTGATCCACAGATAAACCGCCGAAGATTATCTATTCTGTGTCGCCCTTCTCATCAGGGTCGGCACGCGAAGATAAAACTTTATCGATAATTCCGTATTCCACGGATTCCTCGGCGCTCATAAAGTTGTCACGTTCGGTATCCTGATCGATATTGCTTTCATTCTTGCCGGTATGCGAGGCGAGCAGTTTGTTTAGCCTGGCACGCACCGCCAGGATTTCCTTGGCATGGATTTCGAAATCGCTCGCCTGTCCCTGGAATCCGCCCAGTGGCTGGTGAATCATGACGCGCGAATGCGGCAGGCCATAACGTTTACCGTCGCAGCCGCCGGCCAGTAGTATGGCTCCCATGCTCGCGGCCTGGCCGGTACACAAGGTGCTAACATCCGGCTTGATGAACTGCATAGTGTCATAGATCGCAAGTCCCGCGGTCACCGATCCGCCCGGACTGTTGATATAGAGCGAAATATCCTTATCCGGATTTTCGGATTCGAGAAACAACAGCTGCGCCACGATCAGGTTGGCCATGTGATCCTCGATTGGCCCAACTACAAAAATTACGCGCTCCTTCAGCAGTCTCGAGTAAATATCGTAGGCTCGTTCACCGCGAGCGGATTGCTCCACGACCATGGGTACAAGATTCGCTTGCGGATCGTTGTAACCGGCCATAATTGAGTTTAGTTCGGCACTGCGAAGGTTATCTTTCATGGGGTATCAGGTTCTCTAAAGTGAATTAAAGGGCGCCGTTCATCAAGTCTTCGAAACTACCTTGTTTTTCGGCCACGCTGGCTTTTTCTAAAATATGGGCAACGACCTGATCTTCAAGCACCATGCTTTCCAATCCTGACCGCGCCTGTTGATTCTGCCGGTAATAATCGCGCACCTGATCCGGCTGCTCGTAGGCGACCGCCATTTCCTCGATGGTAGCATCGACAAGCGATTGATCTAATTCGATTTTCTCCTGTCGAATCACTTCCGAAATCAACAGCCCAAGCTGCACCCGCCGGGTCGCCTCTTCCTTGAACAGCTCGTCAGGCAGACTGGTTTCATCCATGGCGGAGGGATCCTGTCCCATACGCTGCATGGCTTGTGCCCTCAGGGATTTCACTTCTTCGGCAACCAGCGCGCTGGGTGCAATGATCGAGTTATGCTCGAGCAAGCCGCTCATTGCCTTGTTCTTGAGGTCCTGCTTCAGGCGATCATTCTTCTCTTTTTCCATGTTGGCGCGAATATCGGCACGCATCTTGTCGAGATCGCCATCCTGTACGCCAAAACTCTTGGCGAATTCATCGTCCAGTTCAGGTAATTCCGGTTTTGAGACCTGGGTAGCCTTGAGCGTGAATTCCGCCGTTTTCCCGGCCACGTCCTTGCCGTGGTAATCTTCAGGGAAATTCACATCAACAACCTTTTCCTCGCCCACCTTGATGCCTTCAAGGCCGGCCTCGAATTCCGGCAGCATCTGCCCGGCCCCGATTTCAACCGCCATATCCTTACCGGCACCACCTTCGAAAAGTTCGCCATCTATTCTACCCTCGAAATCGACCATCACCTGGAAACCTTTCTTGGCGGCCGACTTGGTCTCTTTCCAGGTCTTGCGCTGCTCGCGCAATTTCAACAGCATATCTTCGAAATCCTGATCCGTAATCTCGACCAGCGGCTTTTCCACATTGATAGCTTCAAACTCGAGTTGTTCCACCTCCGGGTACACTTCGAATGTGGCCGTGTAGGACATGTCCTGCTTGTCTTCACTGCTGATCGAATCGATACTGGGCATTCCGGCTGGGCGCACTTTTTCCTGAATCAGGGCTTCCTGATAGCTGGATTCGATGACGTCGCCTATCACTTCCTGCCGGACGTGGCCACCGAACTTTTGCTGGACGACCTTCAATGGCACCTTGCCGGGACGAGATAAAGTAAACTACGACCGGTCGAACTTGTGTGCCGATATCGGAGAAGTGCTGCGACACCGGGCGATGTCCCAAAGTGGCGCGGATTATACCCACGTGAATGCCTGTTGTCAGCCAGTTTTTAGCCAATTAAAGCCTGTCAATTTGCCGCTAGAGACTATAATCTGGGCTGATCCCGACAACCAAATCAAAACCTCATAGTGTTTGCCCTACCAGCATCGGTGCAATGCCAAAACCATTCCAGCTGGTATCACCCCGCTGCTGGCCTGGCGCTCCTTAACAAAGACGATATAAAACAACGATGACTCAGGCCCGTCCCCTAAGCAAAAGCAGTATCTCGAGCAGGCTAATCCTGGCAATGGTTTTGTTCAGCTCGCTGATCACGTTGATAGTAACCGCAATTCAACTATACCGTGACTACAACCGCGATCTCCTGCTGATCGATTCCCAGCTGAAACAGATCCAGGAGGTGCATATTCGCAGTATCGCCGGCAGCCTGTGGTTACTCGACGATAAAGGGATGCAGATTCTGGTCGACGGCATTTTACAGATGCCCGATATTCTCTATCTGGAGGTCAGCGATGGCGACCGAATCTGGGCATCAGCCGGCGCCAAACCAAGCGAGAAGATGATCTCACGGGAATATGAACTGGCTTATCGGCATCTGGGGCAGGAGCAGAAGATTGGCACCATGATCGCGGTGGCAACCCTGGAAAGGGTTTATCAACGGCTGGTAGACAAAACCGTGGATATCCTCATCAGCAACGCGATACGCACCTTTTTGGTGGCCGGCTTCATCCTGCTGGTTTTTTATTACCTGGTCACCCGGCACTTGATCGACATCGCGAGTTTTATACGCAACCACAACCTGGAGCAAGAGGGAGACCCATTACACCTCGATCGCAAATTCGGGGGTAAAAACAAACCAGACGAATTGGACATGGTGGTCGACGAGTTCAACCTGATGCGAGATAGCCTGCAGCAGACCTTCTCCAGTCTCAGGGAGAGCGAGGCAAAGTATCGCGAACTCTATGACAACATGGCCCAGGGTGTCGTGCATCAGGATGCGGAGGGAAAAATCATCTCTGCCAATAAAGCCGCCTGCGATATTCTTGGATTATCCATCGACCAAATGCAGGGTAAATCGTCGCTAGATCCCGAGTGGGAGACGGTCCATGAAGACGGTCGAGAGTTCCCGGGAGCCTATCACCCTGCCATGAAAGCCCTGCGCAGCGGTAAAAGTGTCGACGACGTCACGATGGGCATATATCACCCGCAGGAACGGCAATATCGCTGGATTATCGTCAGCTCGAAACCCCGATTCCTACCAGAAGAAGACCGGCCTTACCAGGTCTACACAACCTTCACCGATATTACCGAGCGCAGACGGGCTAGCCAGGAGCGCGAAAAACTGATCGCCGAGCTTGAAATCAAGAACAGCGAGCTGGAGCGCTTCGTTTATACTATCTCCCACGAATTGAAAACCCCGCTGGTTACCATAGCCGGATTCTCCGGAATTCTCGCCACTGATATCGAAGAAGCCGACAAGAACAAGCTGATCAGCCACCTGAAGCACATTACCAGCGCGGTCGACACGATGTCCGTAATGCTGAATGAACTGCTGGAATTATCGCGCATCGGTCGTATCGTTAATACGCCGGAGACAGTTTCGATGCGTGAATTGATCCACGACGTGGCAAAAATGGTCGAACGACAGGCTGCCGAGCGTGGCGTCACAATTGAAATTGAATCCGAAGTACCGGACGCCTTTGGCGACAAGATTCGATTGCGCGAGGTACTGCAAAACCTGACTGAAAATGCCATCAAGTTCAGCGCTGACCAATCAGATCCCAGGATAAAGCTGGGCTCGCGCGATGACGGTTCGGATCCGGTTTACTATGTCCAGGACAATGGCAAGGGTATCGATCCCGCCTATCACGACAAGATATTCGGATTGTTCGAACGCCTCGATCCTCGAGTCGAAGGCACTGGGGTCGGTCTCGCCCTGGTGCAGCGCATCATGGAAGAGCATGGTGGCAAGATCTGGGTGGAATCTGAGGGTGCCGGCAGCGGCAGCACATTTTGCTTTAGCATTCCGAATCGTCAGCCCACCTGAGCGCTGTCAAAAAACGGGGCTTATCGATGTAATTTTGCCTTAACGAAGAATCTGTCGAGAGTCCCGTCCCGCTTAATTTCGCTGATTATCCTGGTAAGCTCGGGTACCAGCTCCGCATGCCGCCGGTGCACATAAATGTAGTTAGGCTTGGAGATCAACGGCGGTTCGATAATGTGCGATTCGTATCCCCCGCTTCTGAGTGTCCATTCGCCCATTACTCGATCAAGAATTGCCACATCGATTCTTCCCTTGTCGAGCATCGCCAACAACTGATCATAACTATTGACCTTAAACACCGCTCTTGCCCCATCGAGGTTCTGCTCTACGATTTTCCAGCCATTGATCATCCCTACCGAATACGGCAAAAGATCTTGCCAACCCAATACGCTCAACTGGGGATTCTTCGAATAAACCATGAAATCGAAACTGAAAATGTCGACCGGAATTCGGAGCAGATCAGGAAATCTTTTCTCGACGGCCACGGTACGGGCGATATGACCGTCATAGCTGCCATCGTTGGTATACACCAACGAACGCTGCGGCGGCAGCCAGATTATTTCGTACTTGACATCGAGGCGTCTGAATACTTCAGCGGTTAGCAGATTAAAAAATCCGCTGCCATCCTCGAAATACAAAGGCGGACCAACCGATGTCGTTATTGTAAAAGGCTGGTCCTCTGCATTGCCGATACCGTTGCCAAGGACGACAATGGCTAAAGCCAGAATCAATATCCGGCACAGTTTAATCAAGGAGACGGTCCTCACAGGTAGATCTGATTTAGCCTGGGCCAACAAGCGGTTAAGAGACGCAGAAAACTTCGGACAAGTATAAGTTTAACGGGGTCGATATCAACTTTTAGCAGGCGGGGCAGGAATTACAGGTCTTTTAAGGAATTCAAAGGGGTTGGTGCGAAAGGAGAGACTCGAACTCTCACATCGTTAAGATACCAGAACCTAAATCTGGCGCGTCTACCAATTCCGCCACTTTCGCAGTAATCTCGTCAATCGACAATTATAGAAGCGATCATCGGATTGACCAGCATTTTCAGTGCCATAAATAACGGCGCCTGCAATGCAGGCGCCGTGAATATGGGGTG
>CAMYON010000001.1:0-728 GCA_947260025.1 uncultured Gammaproteobacteria bacterium | reverse complement strand
GAGCTACGCCCACCATAAAATGGCACGCCCGGCAGGATTCGAACCTGCTACCCTCGGCTTAGAAGGCCGATGCTCTATCCAAATGAGCTACGGGCGCTTAGGGTACCTTTCTAAGGGGCTATTTTAGGCGATTGCGGCGTTGCCAGCGTGCCGACCCGTCGGACCGTCGAATCCTCACGTATGTCTGTATACGCTGCGGTTCTGCGCGCGCTGGCGCCTTGCACTCACCTAAAATAACCCCTTAGAAAGGCACCCTCGATTCGTTTAATCTACCGGAATCCTCTCTGCAGCTTCCCGCTATTGCAGCGATCAACATGAACTGCATACGCTAGAAACGCTTGCCTGGTTCATTCTAGGCTAATTCCGTTCCATCAAATTTCATTTGAAAATCGGACCCAATGGTAACAGATTTTCCGAGAAATTGGTCGGGGTGGAGAGATTCGAACTCCCGACCCACTGCTCCCAAAGCAGTTGCGCTACCAGGCTGCGCTACACCCCGATTTGCCATTCCGATGCGTATTACGCATCAGCTTGCAAGGCGCGGAATCATACGCTGATCGCCTATGGGCGTCAATCGTCGCTGATGCTCGTTGCACGAGTCGCTCCAGCTGTCTTACTGCCGCACGAATTCAAGCTAGCCGCGACGCCAGCGCGTGCCGTCCGCACCGTCCTCGATGACGATACCAGCGGCGCTTAGCTCATCGCGAATGCGATCGGCATTGGCCCAG